>CAYJTU010000024.1:0-10595 GCA_964373105.1 uncultured Moraxellaceae bacterium
GTGGGATTCCGGAAACGCTTGGAGAAGAAACCGGTATTCTGGTTGAGCCAGCGATTCATTAGTCGCAATAAAGCGTGAACCGATATAGGCCATATCCGCACCAGCCACTTCTAATGCACGTACCGTTTGGCCATTAGACACAGAACCGCCGACAATCAGCAAGCCGTCCCAGAACTCACGAATTTGAGAAATAAACGCAAAAGGATTCAACGGACCGGTATGTCCTCCTGCTCCGCTGGTCACCAGAATTAAACCATCAACTTTGGCAGCAGCCGCTTTTTGGGCATGACGGATTGATACGACGTCATGAATGACTTTACCGCCCCATGCGTGGGCCCGTTGTACTGTCGTGGTCGGATCACCCACGGAGGTAATCAATACAGGCACTTTAAACTCTTCAGCAAGAGCCAGCTCTTCTTCTTTGCGATCATTCATCTTATCCAGCAAGATGATATTGACCGCATAAGGAGCAGCATTCGGATGCGTCTTCTGAAAGGCCTGCATCTGTGTCAACCAATCACGTAGATCATCTAAAGTACGGGCATTTGCGGCAGGAAATGAACCGACAATCCCTGCATGGCAGCAGGCTTGCACCAGTTCCAGACCTGAAACCAAAAACATCGGTGCCGCAATAATCGGTAAGCGTAAAGAAGGGCCAAAAAGAGAATGAACAGACATTAAAACAGCCTCAAAAAAAAGCGAATCAAAATAAAACCTAATCCTGCGTGAATTAGCCGTCAGTTTCAATGTTTTATTGAAAACAAAATAGAGCTCTGCTGGGCTTCAGCTCGAAAAGCCAAGAAAAAATATGCAATACGTGATGCAAACTGTTCACGCATCCATCCTGTAAACACTTCTACAGGATGTGATAGTTGTCGCCGTCGTGGATAGAAGATATCCAATTGTAGCTTATCCGGTGGGAAGTCTAATAAGAGCGGCGTTAGCAAGACTTTTCATATTAGCCGCAACATCTGATTCACAGACCATTCAATCTGTATCATACGATAGAAAAGCGCCCACCACACACCAAACATCTTCACCTTGATGAAAGCCCTATCCCACTCATGGTCTTTATTCAGTGATAAAACACCTGCTCTCCCACCAAATAATGATCCTGCTGAATATAAGCCATTCAATTTAAAAAATTGTTTTATCTTAAAAAAACCTTTATAAATAAAATAAAGTATGTGATCAAAACCAACTCTTATTATTTTTTAAACATGGGGCAAGAAACCGATGGACATCACTAAAAGTATTGAAGAAAAAATGCAAGATGCTAAATCATTAACCATGATCATCTATGGACTGTATGCAGCTTCTTTTCTAGTCGGCATAACCTGTATCATCGCGATCATCATCAATTATGTTAAAAAAGATGATGTGGCTAATACATGGCTTGAAAGTCACTTCCGCTGGCAAATCCGCACATTCTGGTTCAGCGTCCTTTGGACCATCGTTGGTCTCATCACCTTTGTCATTTTCATTGGATGGTTCATTCTCGCTGCCAATTGTATTTGGTTTATCTATCGACTCGTGAAAGGTTTCATCCGCTTGAGCGAAAATAAGCCGATGTATGTCGATTGATATATTGATGCCTAGGTATGATAAAGCGCATCTCAGTCGCTATCGCCAAGGCGATGCGATTGCTGTTTCTTGATTTGTAAAAAATGTGGTTTCGTAGCTGGTGTTAGCTTTGAATCTAATGACCGATGCAATGCCACAATCAATGTGAAGGTACTCGTTCATCTACTGCCCTCAATAAAACCTAATAAAAAAAGCCCCGCAATCACTTGCGAGGCCTCTTCTCATTGATGACTTAAAAGAAAATTATTTTTTCTTCTTCGGACCGATCAACATACCCATTTGCTTACCTTCCATCTTCGGCGCTTGCTCAACGATACCGATCTCAGCCACATCGACTTCGATGCGTTGCAATTGCTTCAAACCAATTTCTTGGTGAGCCATTTCACGACCACGGAAACGCAACGTAATCTTCACCTTATCGCCGTCTTCCAAGAAACGCTCAATCGCACGGAATTTAACTTGGTAGTCACCTTCCTCTGTGCCTGGACGGATCTTGATTTCCTTCACTTGGACTTGGTGCTGCTTCTTACGCGCATCCTTTTGCTTCTGTTTGATATCAAACAAATGCTTGTTGTAGTCCATGATTTTGCAAACAGGTGGCTCGGCATTGGCGACAATCTCAACCAAATCAAGCTGCACCGCTTCCGCTGCGCTAATCGCCTCAGCTAGCGATACGATACCTTTTTGTTCACCATTTTCATCGACTAACCGAACTTGTGCGGCTTCGATTTCAGTGTTGATTGCAGGACGGCTGCCTTTAGCGCCCTGCGGGCTACGTACTTCTGGTTTGTTCACTCTTGCTCCAAAATATGCCTGCCTCTTTCGGCAACGGCGGATTGAACAAAGGCCACGAATGCGTCTATGGTCATTGTTCCTAAATTCTTACCACCACGGGTACGCACATTCACCGTACCCTCTTCAACTTCGCGATCACCCAATACTAGAAGGTATGGAACACGCTCTAAAGTGCGCTCGCGGATTTTAAAGCCGATTTTCTCATTTCTCAAGTCACTTATAGCACGAATGCCTTGTTGACTCAGTTTTTTGACGATTTCTCGGCATGTATCGGCTTGACTATCAGTGATATTCATCACACAAGCCTGCACCGGACTTAACCATGGCGGCAGTAAACCTGCGTAATGTTCGATCAGTATACCAATAAAACGCTCAAAGCTGCCTAAAATCGCACGATGAAGCATTACCGGATGGTCACGCTGGTTGTCTTCAGTGACAAACGACGCATCCAAACGCATAGGCATATTGAAATCACATTGAATTGTACCACACTGCCAGACTCGACCTAAGCAGTCTTTCAATGAAAATTCAATTTTCGGGCCGTAGAAGGCGCCTTCGCCTGGCTGCAGATCCCACTTCAGTCCCGCAGCATCGAGTGCATCAGCCAATGACTTTTCCGCCAGATCCCAAAGCGCATCATCACCCACCCGCTTGACAGGACGAGTCGATAACTTCATTTGCACGTCGTCAAAGCCAAAATCTTTGTACACAGCCAAAGTCAATGCAATGAAATCGGCAACTTCGGCACCAATCTGTTCCTTAGTACAAAAGATATGTGCATCATCTTGCGTAAAGCCACGTACACGCATGATGCCGTGCAGTGAACCCGATGGCTCATTGCGGTGACAGGAACCAAACTCAGCCAAGCGCAGTGGCAAATCACGGTAGGATTTCAAACCTTGATTGAACACCTGCACATGACACGGACAATTCATCGGTTTAACCGCGTAATTGCGATTTTCAGAATGAGTCGTGAACATGTTTTCAGCATAGTTAGCCGCATGACCTGATTTTTCCCACAGCACCAGATCAACCACTTGAGGGGTTTTAATCTCAAGATAGCCATTTTCTTGCTGAACTTTACGCATGTATTGTTCAAGCACTTGATAGATCGTCCAGCCATTGGGATGCCAGAACACCATGCCTGGTGCTTCTTCTTGCATATGGAAGAGATCGAGCGCTTTACCGATCTTACGGTGATCACGTTTTTCGGCTTCTTCGATACGGGTGATATAGGCAGCAAGCTGTTTTTTATCCGCCCACGCAGTGCCATAAACACGTTGCAGCTGTTCGTTTTTCGCATCACCGCGCCAATACGCACCCGACAGCTTCGTCAGTTTAAAGGCTTTGAGGAAACGGGTGTTCGGCACGTGAGGACCACGACACATATCGACGTATTCTTGATGATAGTACAAGCCCATCTCAGTCTCATCAGGCATGTCGCTGATCAAACGCAGCTTATATTCTTCACCGCGTGACTCAAATACCGCAATCGCCTCCGCACGCGGGGTCATTTTCTTGATGACGTCATAGTCTTCATCGATCAGCTTTTTCATGCGTGCTTCGATGAGTGCCACATCATCCAAGGTAAACGGCTTCTCGCTATAGATGTCGTAATAGAACCCTTCTTCAATAACCGGACCAATCACCATCTTGACATCGGGGAAGAGCTGCTTTGCCGCATGACCCACCAAATGCGCGGTAGAGTGGCGAATGATCTCAAGCCCCTCTTCGTCTTTAGGGGTGATAATTTGCAGCGTTGCATTTTCAAGGATGAGATCCGATGCATCGACCAGCTTGCCATTGACACGGCCAGCTAGGGTGACTTTTGCCAGTCCAGCACCGATGCTTTGAGCAACATCCATGACCGATACGGGCTGATCAAATTGCTTTTGATCGCCGCTTGGCAGAGTGATAGTGATATTTGAAGAGCTAGACATAACGAGATCCTTGGGGAGTGATGGCCTGTACTAAAGGTCATATCACCGCGAGATAAAATTTAAGAAAGATTGGTTGTCTGAAGCCTCCTTTGAGACATCAAACTATTCCATCGACTCCCCTACGCTTGGGATGAAAAATGGAAGGCAAGGACTTTAGCAAGTTTCCGATAAAAAGTCACCCGTTATCAGCGTATTCGCCCTAAGAATATGCGTCAATTTTCATCATTTTTATTGAATAAAAATTGATTATTTTTCCACCCGTATGACATAAAAATCACTTACTATACTTAAAAATAAGACCTCAAACACGCAAGAATAAAATGCACGGCGCGGAACAATGAATAAACTTTTCTAATCTTAAAGGGGACCAACCATGACACGAGAAAGTACACCAGAATCGATCACACCCAATCCACCTTTCGCCGCCGTCGTGCCAAAAAGACCTTGGATCATGCGCCTTGGAAAACGCATCCAGCCTTGGGTCAATGACGTCGTAGCACGCTCATCTCAAATTGGTAATCATCCTTTCTATCAACCCACAGACTTTCCATGGATTTCTCAACTTGAAAAGCACTGGGTAGACATTAAAAAAGAAGCCGATGCGGCGCTGCAAGACTTGAATAGCATCCCACCGCTTGCAACGATCTCTCCAGACCATCGCCGTATCGCACCTGCGGGTAAATGGCGTGCGTTTTTCTTATATGGCTATGGCTACCGGGTTGACGCAAATTGCCTAGCCTGCCCACAAACCGCGGAGCTGGTTAAAAATATCCCTGGCCTCAATTCTGCTTTTTTTTCCATCCTGGCGCCGCATACACATCTTCCAACTCATACAGGTGTCACTAAGGCGATTATTACCTGCCACCTCGGCCTTGCCGTACCGCAAGACACTGAGAAGTGCCAGATGCGCGTCCTTGATCAGCATGTCGGCTGGGAAGCAGGCCGAGCATTGGTGTTTGATGATGTATTCCAACACGAAGTCCGCAATGATACTGACGAGATTCGAGTCGTCCTCCTTATCCAGTTCCGTCGCCCCGTTAGCTTGCTTGGAAAGTTAGTGGGTGGCTTATTTCTATGGGCAGTGAAGCATTCACGATTTGTGCAAGAAGGTCGGCGTGGCTTAAAAGAATGGACGGCTTAATCTAAAGCTGTACGCATGAGCATAGTTCTCTAGATCGATCACAAACCGCTCGTCGGAACAAGAAGCGTTCTACGATCAATAATACTTGACATTTGAGAATAATTATCAATAATAGAGACATTCCCATTTAAGATGCTCCCCAGTAATCAGATTTGATCAAAACAAGATCAATGAATGGGAATAACACTCCAGACCTAACCAGCTTAGAGAACCCAATATGTACGTTTGCCTCTGCCGCGCAGTGACTGACAAAGCCATCAAACAAGCCGTTGAAAACGGCTGTGAAAGTTTTCGTGAAGTCCGCGATGAACTTGATGTCGGTACATGTTGTGGTATGTGCGTGCCTGAGACACGTCAATTGATTGATGAGACCCTTGCTAAACTGGCAAGCAGCATCTCTACTGCGGCTTAAGATTTAAGCAACCGCAGCTTTTAAACGTTCTATGATTCATCCCTACAAATAAAAAATAACGCGGCACTTCAACTGCGCTATTCTGATAATGGTGGAACCTTGCGTTTCACCCCATTACTGTCAATCGCCACAAACGTAAAAATACCATCAGTCATTTTTAACGCATCCAACTTGTCATCATGAATTTCCCAGACTTCAATCAGCATTTGCATTGAGGTATTGCCGATTTTGAGCATCTTGGTATAACAAGCCAAAATACTACCGACTTTCACTGGCAAATGAAAAACCACTTTATCAATCGAGACGGTAGCAACGCGGCCTTTAGAATGCAAACGGGCATAAACTGCGCCAGCCAAATCCATTTGAGACACGAGCCAGCCCCCAAAAACATCTCCGGACCAGTTGGTATCAGCAGGCATGGCAACCGTTTGTAGGGACAAGACGCCTGAGGGTTGATTGTCCTCAGTATGAAAATTGAAAATGGGTGTCATATCCGCCATCGCATCGCTATCCTGATCTATTAAAATTCATTGATCATTTTGATGACTTCTTATATAGAGTTCAATATAAAAAATTCAGAGGTCATGACCTATAGACTTGGGTTTCATCCGCTTTCTAGTCATCACAATAAGAGACTCAAAAGAAGTCACTGTATAATTTTCAAGCAATGATCGTAAACAGAGTCAAAATGTAATCTGTTAAGTAACTGATTTTATTAATTAAATATTAAAATCTTAATTATAAAGTGACCCAGTTATCATTGAAATTACAGAAATGCCCCACAAGAAATATCAATCACCCATTTTAGCTTCTTTATTGACACACCATTCATAGAAACACTCATGAATTGACGAAAGTCACGACCTTTTAAAACAAAACTCTGAGTTTGAGTCGTTATTCTGAACTCCACCTACGAAATGTACTTATCAATACGAGTCCATTATTTTCAGGTTCATTTGGAGTTTTACCATGAAAAACACGTTTAAAACGATGACAGGTCTGTCTATTCTTGCTGTAAGTTTAAGTTTACCTGTTTTTGCACAAGCAGCTGATGCAAGCGTTGATGCATCAGCAAATGCTTCTACGGATGCCGTAAGTTCTACGACCAAAGCCGTTAAACATGCGAAGCATAAAATCTCAAAGAAAAGTAAAGCTGCTGCCGAAAAAGCAAAAGCAAGTGCAGAAGAAGCAACTGGTGGCGTAACTGCAACTTCTAGCGGTGTTGTTGCAGGCGCTTCTAGTGCTGTGGCTCCAGCGGCGGCAGCAATTGCGCCACCGACTTCTACATCGGATACCTTGAAAGGAAGTATCACGACGACTGCTCCAGCACCAAGTGCTGATCCTGTACCAGCTGCATCTACCAGTGGATCCGCTAATGTCGACGTGCAAAGTCCAGTTGGTTCTGTTGGAGTAGGTGCAGATGCAGGCGCATCGACAGCACCAACTGCAACTCCACAGCAGTAATTTAATGTCATCGATACTTTCACAAGTCATAAGATTTCTGAAAACACCGATGCCATGAATCAAAAAACGGACGCGATATGCGTCCGTTTTTTTGATGTATGCACAGCTTAGCTTGTCCAAAGATGATAGAGTCTAATTTTTAAAATCTATATTTATCGCCTTATATGACATCTCAAATCTGGTACGAACTACGAAATGCTGTCTATGAAAAAGAATTTTCAGTGGCTAACTCTCTCCTGCAAGCTCACCCCGAACTCATAGATCTTCGTAACGGTATCGGCGAAACCGCTTTACAATTTCTGGCTGTCGAAAATGATATCGAGGGCGTAAATTGGTTATTTCACAAAGGATTCAACATTAACGAAAAGAATTTGTTTGGGACACCAATTATCTTCGAAGTAATCGAGTTGCAATATAAAGAATTATTTCAGTGGTTTGTCGACAACGGGGCCGACCTACAAATTACTGATCGTGATGGTCGAGAAATCATTTCCTATCTCAATAAATCCAATAACCAGGAAATAATCGACTATCTGAAGAAAGAATTCCCTCATAAAATACAATAAAACCTCAGGTACGGGGGAACAATCGATTTGAGTTTAACACCATAAAAAATGGATGCCAAAGCATCCATTTTTTTTACATCAACCAATCAGATTATTTAATCCAACCTGTCAGTTCACCGAGTGCTTGACCGAGCAAAGCAGGGTTCGATACGGTCTTCACACCAGCAGCTTCTAGCGCAGCGAATTTCTCATCCGCAGTGCCTTTACCACCAGAAATGATCGCACCGGCGTGGCCCATGCGCTTACCAGCAGGTGCAGTCACACCAGCGATGTAAGATACAACCGGTTTGGTCACATGCGCTTTGATGAATTCAGCGGCTTCTTCTTCAGCAGAACCACCAATCTCACCAACCATGATGATTGCTTCAGTTTGTGGGTCAGCTTGGAACAAAGTCAACGCATCGATAAAGGTCATGCCTGGGATTGGATCACCGCCGATACCGATACAAGTTGATTGACCAAAGCCCAGATCAGTCGTTTGCTTAACAGCTTCATAGGTCAAGGTACCTGAACGCGATACGATACCGACTTTACCTGGCAAGTGAATGAAGCCAGGCATGATGCCGATTTTGCTTTCGCCTGGGGTGATGATGCCTGGGCAGTTTGGTCCGATCAGACGCACGCCGCCTTTACGCAAGATGTATTCTTTAACGTAAAGCATGTCGATGGTCGGTACACCTTCGGTGATACAAACAACCAATTCAATACCCGCATCAACCGCTTCCAAGATCGAATCTTTACAGAACGATGCAGGGACATAGATGACAGACGCTGTTGCGCCAGTCGCTGCTACTGCATCTTTAACGGTATCAAAAACGGGCAGGCCCAAATGCTCTGTGCCACCTTTGCCTGGCGTTACGCCGCCGACCATTTTTGTGCCGTATTCCAGCGCTTGCTTGGTATGCAGTGTGCCTTGTGAACCTGTGATGCCTTGGCAAATCACTTTAGTGTCTTTATTGATCAATACGCTCATGATTATGCTCCTGCGCCGTTAGCTACAACTTTAACGACTTGGTCGCCAGCGTCATTCAATGATGTTGCAGAGATGATGTTTAAGCCCGACTCACGCAGGATTTTTGCGCCGAGTTCTGCATTGTTCCCTTCTAAGCGAACGACGACAGGCACTTTCACACCCACGTCTTTCACCGCAGCGATGATGCCTTCCGCGATCATGGCACAGCTCACGATACCGCCGAAGATGTTAACCAAAACCGCTTCAACCGCATCATCAGACAGGATGATTTTGAATGCTTCAGTCACGCGCTCTTTGGTTGCACCGCCGCCCACATCCAAGAAGTTAGCCGGTTGGCCGCCTTTCAATTTGATCAAGTCCATGGTTGCCATCGCAAGACCCGCACCATTGACCATACAGCCGATGTTGCCTTCCAGCGCGACATAGTTGAGTTCAAACTCAGCAGCACGACGCTCACGCTCATCAACCTGTGATGGATCATCCATCGCTTTCAGGTCTGGATGACGGAACAGTGCATTGCCATCAATCACCATTTTCGCATCTAAGCAGTTTAGATTGCCGTCGGTTTTAACCACAAACGGATTGATTTCAAGCAGTGCCAAATCTTCTTCAACAAACAGCTTGGCAAGTTTTTGGAATACATCTGCAAACTGGCGAGTTTGTTTAGCATCCAAACCGAGTGCTTTTGCAAGCTCGCGACCTTGATAAGCTTGTGCGCCGATCAGTGGATCGATGACCATTTTCAGGATTTTTTCTGGGGTGTCATGTGCCACATCTTCGATGTTCACACCACCTTCAGTCGATGCCATGAATACGATCTTGCGTGTTGCACGATCAACTACCGCACCGAGGTATAATTCACGTGCAATATCAGTAGGCTCTTCGATATAGATGATATCGACAGGCTGACCTTTTGCATCAGTTTGAAAAGTCACAAGACGTGTGCCGAGTTGTGCTTGAGCAAACGCAGCCACTTCGTCCACAGACTTAACCAGTTTCACACCACCCGCTTTACCGCGGCCACCTGCGTGAACTTGGGCTTTAACTACCCAAACTGGTCCACCCAACTTTTCAGCTGCTGCACGCGCTTCATCAACCGTTCTTGCGGTTAAACCAGTGCTTACTGGTAATCCATACTTGGCAAATATTTGTTTGCCTTGGTACTCATGCAAATTCATGCGACACCCTTCATTTAGTTTGCGCTGCATGCTTGTATAAGAAGCGATATAAGCAGCGCTGGTTAAAATTACAATAAAAGCAAAGTCCACTTACCCCAAACCACAATGAAACTCGGAATCAGAGGAGTTTGCTTTTGGCTCTACGTCGAAAACGACGCTAAGGCTTCATAGCTTCAAAAACGGTAAAACAATATCCAACGCAATATCAAAAATAATGAGGCGACCAATTGAGGGTCGCCTATTATGTATAACGATTAAGCTTTACGTTTACGTTGGATCGCGTGAATTGCACGACCATCAACAGACAACGCCGCTTCATGAACCACTTCAGACAAGGTTGGATGTGCAAAAGTCATCAATTGCAGATCTTCAATGCTGGAGACAAATTCAAGTCCAATCATACCTTGGTGAACGATGTCACCAGCGCTTGCACCGATCACGTGCATGCCCAGCAAACGATCCGTTTTTGCATCGGCAACAAACTTCACAAATCCTGCTGTATCACCAGAGGCCAACGCACGACCATTCACCGCAAAGGAGAA
>CAYJTU010000024.1:10605-27804 GCA_964373105.1 uncultured Moraxellaceae bacterium
CCAAGCAATCTCAGGGCTGGTGTAGATCACGCTGATGATGGTGTCATAGTTAACTTGCGCCGCTTGACCGTGGATACGCTCAACCGCCATAACACCCTCTTCCATCGCTTTGTGCGCCAGCATCGGACCACGGACCAAATCGCCAATCGCATAGACGCCTTCGACCGAAGTCAGGCATTGATCATTGACATCGATCAAACCGCGTTCGGTCAATTTGATGCCACTGTCTTCTGCAAGCAAGTCTGTTGCATAGGCTTTACGGCCCACACACACGATTAACTTATCAAATACTTGGACTTTATCTTCACCCGCTTGGTTGTAGTTCACGGTGACTTTGCCATCTGCAACTTGCGTTGCGGTGACTTTGGCATTTAAGCGGATATCCAAACCTTGCTTGGTCAGAATTTTTTGCGACTCTTTGGCAACGGCTTTGTCAGCAGCAGGTAAGAAGGTATCCAATGCTTCAAACACCACCACTTCAGCACCTAAACGACGCCAAACTGAGCCCAACTCCAAACCAATCACACCCGCACCAATCACACCGAGTGTTGCAGGGACGGTAGTAAAGTCGAGAGCACCGGTAGAATCAACGATCTCTTGTTCATTAACTGGTGCAACTGGGATATTTACAGGCACGGAACCAGATGCCAGAATCACATTGGTAGCATCCAGCGTCTGAACTTCACCGCCTTCAAGCGGCGTAAATTGGACTTTTTTGCCCGCCAGTAACTTGCCAGTACCCTGCAACCATTCAATCTTATTGCCAACAAACAGAGCAGCAATCCCACTGGTCAACTGATCAACGACTTTATCTTTGCGCGCAACCATGGTCGTGATATCAATTGCAACGTCGCCTGTGGTAATGCCATGGGCAGCCAAATCATGAATCGTGCTTTCATAGCGATGCGATGAATCCAGCAGTGCTTTTGATGGGATACAGCCCACGTTCAAACAGGTACCACCGAGAGAAGGCTTGCCTTTATGGACGCGTTTTTCAATACACGCGACTTTCATGCCTAATTGAGCGGCACGAATGGCAGCTTCATAGCCTGCAGGACCGCCACCAATGACCACGAGATCATATTGCTTTGACATCTGTTCTATCCTCTATAGGTTGTGTTGCATTTTTCTTTTCTAAGCCAAGGATCAACTTGTCTTCAAAAAAAAGGATTCAAGCGCTACGCAAGCCTCTGCTTCAAGCAAATCAACTTACAAAGCACCTTTGAAATCCATGCCTGATGCTCACGCTTCAGGCCAAAAGCAACCTTACAGATCCAACAACAGTAATGCTGGATCTTCGACTAAGTCTTTCAATGTCACCAAGAAGCTCACGGCTTCTTTACCATCGATCATACGATGGTCATATGACAGCGCTAAATACATCATCGGCAGAATCACCACTTGACCATCAACTGCCATTGGGCGTTGTTGGATTTTGTGCATGCCGAGAATAGCGGTTTGGGGCGGGTTCAAAATCGGGGTTGATAGTAATGAACCAAATACACCACCATTGGAAATGGTAAATGTACCGCCAGTCATATCATCAATACCCAGTTTGCCATCACGCGCTTTGGTACCGTAATCAATGATATTCTTTTCAACTTCGGCAAGATTCATACGATCCGTGTCACGTAGTACAGGAACCACCAGACCACGGTCAGAACTCACTGCAACACCGATATCGTAATAACCATGGTAAACGATGTCGCTACCATCCAACGAAGCATTGACTGCTGGGAAGCGTTTGAGTGCTTCGGTCGCCGCTTTCACGAAGAAAGACATAAAGCCTAAACGGGTACCATGACGTTTTTCAAAACGATCACCGTAGGCTTTACGCATGTCCATGATTGGCTTCATATTGACTTCGTTGAAGGTCGTCAACATCGCAGTATCTTGGCTTGCAGAAAGCAGACGCTGTGCAACTCGTTGACGTAAACGAGTCATCGGTACACGTTTCTCAACCCGCTCGCCAACTGCTAGAGAAACAGCAGTCGTCGGCGCTGCGGGTGCAGGTGCGGCTTTAGGTGCAGCAACATGCGCGACCACATCTTCTTTGGTCACACGACCACCGCGACCAGAACCCTCAATATCGGCAGGATTGATATTGTTTTCGGTTACGGCTTTACGTACGGCAGGACTTTGGTCTTGCGCTGCTTGTGTTTGTGGTGCGCTATCTGGAACAACTGGGCTCACGGCAGGATCACGCTCGCTGATCGGCATTGCACCGGCTTGAGCAGGCTCTTGGTGTGCAGGCACCGCTGGCGCGGCTGCACCACCCGCTTCAAACTGAGCCAGTACTTCACCAGATAGCACGGTATCACCTTCGTTCTTGGCAATACTTGAGAGCACACCGTCCGCAGGTGCCACAACTTCTAAAACGACTTTATCGGTTTCAATATCCGCCAAAACTTCATCGCGCTTGACAGCTTCACCCACTTTTTTATGCCATGCGGCAACAGTGCCGTCTGCAACGGATTCAGGGAAAACGGGGGCTTTAATTTCAGTGGCCATTAGATGTAGCTCCTTCAGATTCTTCGTCTATACCGAGTGCGGCTGCAACCAGTGATGTTTGTTGTTTGGCATGTAAATACGCTGAACCACATGCAGGTGCAGCAGATGCAGGACGTGATGCACAGCGCACTGGTGTGCCTGCTTTAACTTCGTATACAACTGGATAAAGTAGTGGGGCGAGGAATGACCACGCACCTTGATTTTGTGGCTCTTCTTGACACCATACGACTTGCTTGTTGTTTGGATAAGCGGCCAAGGTCTGGCCCAAACGTACAGCAGGAAATGGATAAAGCTGCTCAACCCTAACGATTGCGACATCGGTTAAGTTCAACTCACGACGTTTTTCAAGCAAATCGTAGTAAACCTTCCCACCACACAGCACAACGCGTGTCACTTGCGTCTTATCAATCGCGTCGATTTCATCGATCACGGTTTCGAACTTGCCATTGGCTAATTCAGACAAATCAGAGGTCGCAAGTTTATGACGCAGCAAGCTCTTCGGCGACATCACAACCAAAGGTTTACGGATTGGACGCACCGCTTGGCGGCGCAGCAAATGGAAAATCTGCGCTGGGGATGTCGGTGTACAGACTTGCATATTGTCTTCAGCGCACATTTGCAAGAAGCGCTCTAAACGTGCTGAAGAATGCTCAGGTCCTTGACCCTCATAACCATGCGGCAACAGCAGTGTCAGACCACACACCCGCTCCCATTTGGTTTCACCACTTGAGATGAACTGATCCACTACCACTTGTGCACCATTCAAGAAGTCACCGAATTGTGCTTCCCAAATGATCAAGCCATCAGGAATCGTGGTGGCATAGCCGTATTCAAAGGCGAGGACCGCTTCTTCGGACAAGAATGAATCGTAAAGTGCAAAACGCGCTTGATCAGGTTTGACATGTTCAAGGGGCACATACATCTCGCCATTCACTTGATTATACAACTCAGCATGACGGTGTGAGAACGTACCACGACCCACGTCTTGACCAGTTAAACGCACCAAGAAATTCTCATTGATCAGTGTAGAGTAAGCCAAAGTCTCGGCTGCCCCCCAGTTCAATGCCAATTCACCTGTTTGCATTTTAAGACGATCATCAATCACTTTTTGAACTTGCTTTTGCAGCACAAAACCATCCGGCAGCAAATTCATTTGCGTACCCAGCGCTTTCAGCGTCTCGATATCTACCCCAGTGTTGTAGTCATCGACAAGGGTATGGCCCAAATAAGGTTTCCAATCGATAAAGAGTGCTTTATTCGGCTCACCGACCAATGCATTCGCGACGTGCTCGCCTTTTTCCAGCGCATCACGATAGTCTTCGATCATTTGGTCCGCATCAGCACGACTAATGACACCTGCAGAAACCAGTTTATCTGCATAAAGCGTACGGGTTGTTGGCAATTTCGCGATGACTTGATACATCATCGGTTGTGTTGCAGAAGGCTCATCTGCCTCGTTATGACCACGACGGCGATAGCAGAACAAATCTATCACGACATCGCGATGGAATTGCATGCGGTAGTCCACCGCCAATTGAGTGATAAATAATACCGCTTCTGGATCATCGCCATTGACGTGAAAAATCGGACACTGAACCATTTTTGCCACATCAGTACAGTATTCAGTTGAGCGCGCATCATCTTGACGACTGGTCGTAAAGCCGACTTGGTTGTTTACCACGATATGAATCGAACCACCAGTGGTATACGCACGGGTTTGTGACATCTGGAAGGTTTCCATGACCACGCCTTGGCCTGCAAACGCTGCATCACCATGGGCAATAATCGGAATCACGGTATCACCGCCAATATCCTTGCGACGTACTTGGCGTGCACGCACCGAACCTTCAACCACTGGGCTGACGATTTCTAAATGCGATGGGTTAAATGCCAAAGCAAGATGCACTTCGCCACCCGGCGTCATGACATTACTCGAATAACCTTGGTGATACTTCACATCACCCGAACCTTTCTTATTGAAGGTCTTGCCTTCGAACTCACCAAACAGATCAGCAGGATTCTTACCAAGGATATTCACCAGCATGTTCAAACGACCGCGGTGTGGCATACCAATAACGACTTCGCGGGTGCCGACAGAACCTGCTCGTTGAATGATCTCATTGACCATCGGAATGAAGCTTTCACCCCCTTCCAGACCGAAACGTTTGGCACCGACATATTTACTACCGAGTAGTTTTTCTAACCCTTCAGCAGCGGTCAAGCGCTCCAGCAAACCGACTTTAACTTTATCTGGAAATTGCGGAATACCACGGGCACCCTCTAAGCGCTGTTGCAACCAATGACGCTCTTTGGTATTGACGATGTGCATATACTCTGCACCGACTGAGCTACAATAGATCGCTTCCATGGCCTCAACCATTTCACCTAAAGTGGCTTCAGACTTGCCAATGCGTAAGTTACCCGTCTGAAACGTCGTATCAAAGTCAGAACGGGACAAACCATGAGTCGCCAAATCTAAATCGGGCACATGCTGACGTTCCATCAAACCCAAAGGATCTAACTTTGCTTTTTGGTGACCGCGATTACGATAGGATGCAATGAGTTGAAGTACACCAACTTGACGACGCTCGTGGTCTGTACTGACTGAGCTTTGTGCCATAGGCTGCAATCGTGTTGAATTGCGCGCTAAAAGGACAAACTGCTCAATGACATTACTGTGTGGCTGATCGCCTTTGGGATATTGATTAAACAATGTTTGCCAATCTGAACTGACCGAACTGGGGTCCGTCAAATAGCGCTCATAGAGTTCTTCGATATAAGCTGCGTTCTCTCCGGATAGCTCGGTATCCGCTCGCTGCATCTGTGCCTCTTGCATGAGTTTACTCGTCTTTAAATCACTACTAATCTAACTATTACAGCCTTATGGAAAACCAATTTCTTCCTTAACACTGCGCCTAAACATGTCATACCACCGAACTGCGACCACTGCGATTCAAAATATAAAAAAGCAATATTCGCAAAAGTGCTCTTACCAGCCAAACATTCAAAAAACAGCTTCAAATGCTAAGCTTAGACTAAGCCAAACGCGCCCCTCTCACCACATCCAAACTCACGTTTTACGTTAGTTTTTGTAGACGAGGAACCACATTCATGCGTCACTCCAACATAAACCATTTGGAAAAGACCGCAACTTTAAACAGTCCAGTCTAGGATGGACATTTTTGTACAAGTCAGATTGGCGAAAGAGGCTATTTAAAAGAACAACCCTTTTGGCGAATTTGACTTTACTGGTTCTCATGTGCAAGAAAAAATAGCGCTCATCATTTGCAAAATAAACAAACAGATTAAACTTATGTTTGCCCACAAAATTAGTAATATTTTGCGTAAATTTCATGGTTGAAAATGCTATCACGCATCACAACCACCACTTGATTTTTTTGAACTATAGCTGATATTAAGATAAGAAATATCACTGCTTTTTGATCACCATTTAGTCACAAAACAAAAAAACGCACCGAAAAAGGTGCGTTTTTTTATCTTCGATCAAATTAACCCGCTTGATCTAAGAGCATATTACGGATATGTCCAATTGCTTTCGTTGGATTCAATCCTTTCGGGCAAACCGACACACAGTTCATGATGCCACGGCAACGGAACAAACTGAACGGGTCATCAAGATCGGCCAGACGCTTCGCGGTATCTTTATCGCGAGTATCTGCAATAAAGCGATACGCCTGAATCAATGCAGATGGACCCAAGAACTTATCAGGATTCCACCAGAATGATGGGCATGATGTCGAGCAACATGCACAGAGGATACACTCATACAAGCCATCCAACTTTTCACGGTCTTCAGGAGATTGCAAGCGCTCGGTTGGCGGTGCAGGTTGCTCATTGATGAGATATGGACGCACTTTTTCATACTGTGTATAAAACTGGGTCATATCCACAACCAGATCGCGAATCACCGGCAAGCCGGGTAATGGACGCAAAATGATCTTAGCTGGCAGATCATTTAAGTTCTGCAGGCATGCCAAACCATTTTTGCCATTGATATTCATCCCGTCCGAACCGCAAATGCCTTCACGGCAAGAACGACGGAAAGACAAAGTCTCATCTTGCTTTTTGAGCTTGATCAGCGCGTCCAACAACATACGGTCGCTTTCTTCTAACTGAATCTCAAAAGTCTGCATGTACGGCGCTTTATCCTTATCAGGATCATAGCGATAGATTTCAAAAGTACGGATTCCGTGACTCATCTCGATATTCTCCTGATTAGAACGTACGTGGCTTAGGTGGGACTGGATCAACAGTCAACGGCTTCGTGCGTACAGGCTTGTATTCCAAACGATTATCGCTTGAGTACCACAGCGTATGTTTACGCCACTCCGCATCATTACGACCATTGGCCATCGTTGGATGATCCGCAGGATACTCGTAATCAACAACCGTATGCGCACCGCGGCACTCTTTACGAGCAGCAGCAGAAATAATGGTCGCTTTAGCCACTTCAAACAAGTTCTCAACTTCAAGCGCTTCAATACGTGCGGTATTGAATACTTGTGACTTGTCTGTCAAATGGATGTTTTTGACACGGGATTCTAGGGCCAGAATTTGCTGCACACCTTCATCCATCAGCGCCTGAGTACGGAACACACCAGCGTGCGTTTGCATGACTGCACGGATTGCGTCGGCCACGTCTTGCGCATTCTCACCTTGGCTTGAATCCTGCAGCTTGTTGATACGGCCCATACTGCGCTGCAGCACGTGTGACGGCAGTGGCTTGTAATCGCTTGACGAGTTACGCACAGTCTCAGTGATATGATCACCGGCTGCCTTACCAAACACGATCAGGTCCAGTAATGAGTTCGTGCCCAAACGGTTTGCACCGTGCACACTCACACAAGAGCACTCACCAATCGCATATAATCCTTTAACAACCACGTTCGGTTCGCCATCTTGCGGCACAACCACTTGACCATGAATGTTGGTTGGAATACCGCCCATCTGATAATGGATCGTTGGCACCACAGGGATCGGCTCTTTGGTACAGTCGACGTTGGCAAATTTCTTACCAATTTCAAAAACCGATGGCAAACGCTTCATGATGCGCTCTTTACCCAAGTGGGTCATATCGAGCAACACATAATCACCGCGAGGACCACAACCGCGACCTTCTTTAATCTCTTGGTCCATAGAACGCGATACAAAATCACGTGGCGCCAAGTCTTTTAGGGTCGGTGCATAACGCTCCATAAACGGCTCACCGTTTTTGTTACGCAGTACCGCACCTTCACCACGACAGCCTTCTGTGAGCAACACACCGGCACCAGCTACACCCGTTGGGTGGAACTGCCAGAATTCCATATCTTGCAATGGAATGCCTGCACGTGCTGCCATGCCTAAGCCATCACCAGTATTGATGTAAGCATTGGTAGATGCCGCATAGATACGACCTGCTCCACCGGTTGCAAACAAAGTTGCCTTAGCTTGAAATACACCCACAGTACCAGTTTCTTGATCGATTGCAGTTACACCAAGCACTTCGCCGTCGTCATCACGAATCAAATCCAGCGCGATCCATTCAACGAAGAATTGAGTGCCCATTTCCAGATTTTTTTGATACAAGGTATGTAACAAAGCATGGCCCGTACGGTCAGCCGCCGCACATGCACGTGGCACTGCTTTTTCACCATAGTTTGAACTATGGCCACCAAATGGACGCTGATAGATCGTACCATCAGCATTACGGTCAAACGGCATGCCCATGTGTTCAAGCTCGTACACCATGTTGGGTGCTTCGCGCGTCATGAACTCAATGGCATCTTCGTCGCCGAGCCAGTCACCACCTTTTACGGTATCGTAAAAGTGATAGTGCCAATTATCTTCATCCATATTACCCAAGCTCGCACCAATACCGCCTTGAGCAGCAACCGTATGCGAACGGGTTGGAAATACTTTGGTTAAAACCGCAACCTTTAGACCTGCGCGCGCAAGTTGTAATGAAGCACGCATACCTGAACCACCGCCACCAACAATCACGGCGTCGAAGTTCAGGGTCTTGATATTGCTCATGTCATCTTTGGACAATGCAGCCACAAATACTCTCCTTAAACCTGTATAGCGTTGATATGTCTTTGATTACCAGAAAATCTGGACACCCCAAAGCACAAAGACCACAATTGAAATGACGGTCGCTGTTTGTAATACCAAACGCAAGCCTACTGAACTGTTGATATAGTCGGTAAAAATCGTCCACATCCCAATCCAAGCATGGGCAGCTAAAGAAAGAATCGCCAGTAAACTGAAAATTTTCATCGGCAGCGTCATCATGAAACCGTACCAGCTTGCATAATCAAGCGTATGGTTTAATGAATGACAAAGTACCCAACCGAACACCACAATGGTATAAACGGCAAGTACAATCGCCGAAACGCGCTGTACGATCCAGTCGCGTGAGCCCGAACCTGTTAATCCTGTTGCACTTTTCATTAGAGCACCACCCATACGAAAGCTGCCACAATGCCGATACCCGACAGAGCAATCATGACCCAAGATGCATTGCGTCCGCTTTGCAGCTCTTCAGCCACACCTACGTCAGCAAGTAAATGCTTAATGCCTGCAAATAAATGATAAATCAGGCCCGCAAGAAATACCCATACGATAAGACGGACAATAATATTTCCGAAAATTTCGTTATGGACAACATCAAACTCTTGCGCAGACGCAAGTGAGCGTTGCAGCACATAAAGTAAGGCAGGGATTAATAGGAAAAGAACAACACCAGAGATACGGTGTAAAATGGACGCAATCGCCACCGGCGATTTTAAATTGACACTAATGACTTGGCTTAGTGGCAAATTAACAGGTCTTTTGCTTTTCAAGGCGATCATCCTGTAGTAGTACCTAGCTATGAGCTACTTGGATCAGAATCCATGCGAGCAGCTAACCACTGGGGTTAAGGGAATTTAGATTTAAAAAAGACCAAACACGCTTCCAAACCCCACGATTAGCAAAGAAGCTTACAGGGGTCTAAAATGCCCCGAAAGTATAATGAGTAGCACAAATAATTACAAATGGCTTAATGTAGGCACTGATCACTATTTTAGTCGTGCATTTGACCCAATTTTCTTGATCCAGCACACTCGCCATACAATTCGATTACTTATCGATCTATATTTTTTTTCAAAAAATCGATATCACCAGACTAAATGACCAAAGTGTTTTAACCATGCATAGATGCGCGTTATCTTGTAAATAGAATTTCTTACACATCGTTTGAATGATCAGTTGCCGCTTTTTAGTATTTTTGTAGTAATATTAGCGCACTGTTTTATGCGTCCTCCTCAAAAACCTCTGTGTTACCGCATCTGCGCGTCGTGAAGGTCGCTGATTGAATGTACTTTTGCTTTAATTCGGTGTTGATTTAATTCGATTTTGATATTCGTTTGCAACCTGCAACTTTGTTCTCAATCATTTTTCTGGTTTATCGTTTCTGGAGAGTTTCCAAATGTCTGGCACTTCGACTGGCAAAAAAGCCGTACTCACGCTCAACGAACAACAAATTGAGCTACCGATTTATAGCGGCACGCTTGGTCCTGATGTGATTGATGTCAAAGACATTTTAGCTAAAGATCATTTCACATTTGACCCAGGCTTCATGGCAACCGCAGCCTGTGAATCAAAAATCACCTACATCGATGGCGACCAAGGCGTTCTGCTGCATCGCGGCTATCCAATCGCACAACTTGCTGACAAATCAGACTATTTAGAAGTTTGCTACTTATTGTTGAACGGCGAGTTGCCCACAACTGAACAAAAAGAAGAATTCGTCAAACTGGTCACCAACCACACCATGGTTCACGATCAAATCCGTAAATTTTTCGATGGTTTCCGTCGTGATGCACATCCAATGGCCGTGATGTGTGGCGTAGTTGGTGCACTTTCTGCGTTCTATCATGATGCTTTGGATGTCAATAACGTTGATCATCGCAACATCACCGCGATCCGCCTCGTTGCAAAAATTCCAACGATTGCAGCGATGTGCTACAAGTACTCTGTGGGTCAGCCGTTCATGTACCCACGTAACGACCTGAACTACGCTGAAAACTTCCTGTATATGATGTTCGCAGTCCCTGCTGATGTAGACTACAAAGTAAACCCCATCCTTGCAAAAGCAATGGATCGCATCTTCACCCTGCATGCAGACCATGAACAAAATGCGTCAACTTCAACTGTACGTTTAGCGGGTTCTACCGGTGCAAATCCTTATGCATGTATCGCAGCAGGGATCGCAGCACTGTGGGGTCCTGCACATGGCGGCGCAAACGAAGCCGTGTTGAAAATGCTTGATGAAATCGGCACTGTTGATAAAGTGCCTGAGTTCATGGAAAAAGTAAAAACCAAAGAAGTGAAACTGATGGGCTTTGGCCATCGCGTTTATAAAAACTTTGACCCACGCGCTAAAGTGATGAAAGAAACCTGCGATGAAGTCCTGGCTGCGCTCGGCATCAACGATCCACAGTTAGAACTCGCCATGAAATTAGAAGAAATCGCGCTGAACGACCCGTACTTCGTTGATCGTAAACTCTATCCAAACGTCGACTTCTACTCAGGCATCATCCTGAAAGCAATCGGTATCCCAACCAGCATGTTCACTGTGATCTTTGCACTGGCACGTACTGTTGGCTGGATCAGTCATTGGTTAGAAATGCATTCATCTGCGTACAAAATTGGTCGTCCGCGCCAACTGTACACCGGTTCATTGCAACGTGACTTCACACCGCTCGACAAGCGTTAATCCAAAAATCAAGCTGGTGTAACTCAGCCAGCCGTGATAAAAAAGACTGCTCAGGCAGTCTTTTTTATTTTAAATACGCCTCTCACTAACATCAGGTAGAGATAACCATCTTGCACCACCCAAAAACCGCTCTCATCATTATTGATATGCAAATCGGTATGAGTTTACCCGCAGCTGGTGTACGCAATAATCCCGATGCAGAACGGAATATTGCGACATTACTATCAACGTGGCGGCAGAAAGAGCAGCCTATTGTCCATATTCGTCATATATCTCGCTCTTTAAACTCATCGTTCTACCCCAATCAGCCATTCGCGGACTTTCAACCGCAAATTGCCCCCCTCCCCCATGAGCATGTGGTCGAAAAAAACGTACCTGATGCCTTTATTCAGAGCGGACTCGAACGCTGGCTACATCAACGCGACATCAAAAATCTCGTCATCGTTGGCGTGAGCACCAACAACTCCGTTGAGGCCACTGCGCGCAGTGCAGGAAATTTGTGCTTCAAGACGCTCGTGGTTGCTGATGCGACCTTTGCGTTTGCAAAAAAAGACTATAGCGGCAACCTCCGTACAGCGCAGGAAGTCCACGACATGTCTCTTGCAAATTTAGAAGGCGAATATGCGCATATCTTAACGACAGAAGAACTGCTAAACGATCAAAAATAATTGCTCAAAGGCAGTGAGCAAAATCTATCATTCAGAAAGGTAGGCATGCTTTTAAGTCTGCACACGGCTCATTTCTTGCACTTTTAAGAAACCAATCCTGAACCATCTGTGCCTGTTGCTCGATCCCATACTGCAGAAAAGTCTTTCCGTCCTTCAAAATATAGCGATAACGACGGTTGAGTAGTGCACGGCGTACCACCTTCATTCCTTGCTGCACCTGCCAAACATGCGTGAGTTCATGAACAAGCCATGACTGAAGCTCTAATGACAATACACTAAAGTCATCCACCAAGTCATCGGGATGGAAATAGACCGAGCCATTCGGACTCATCGCATAATTTTTTATAATTAATCGACTACTGCATAAGTGGATATTATCTATATCCAGTGAGTCACCAAACACATACACGGCTAAAGTACGCTCACCTTGGGTTAAAAGACGACATGTTGGGATAAACACATCGAGCCAAGGCCTCAAAAAAGACAAAGGTTGGATGGACACATTTGCAGCGTGTCGTTTTGAAAATAAACCGACCAAAGTTTGGGTGGCGTTCCTTAAATACTTAAACAAAATCTATTGCTCCGTTATTGAAAAAAACGGTTCGCATGATCACGGCTACAAAAAAATTGATCGCGGACACTCACCCCCTTATCCGTTCGCACTAAGCTATTGCAAAATACGCAAGCTTTCAGCTCTAAAGCTTCACGCTCTGGCGGTGAGGCTGTGGGCAACATTCGCCATATCAGCCGAACAAGGAACAAAATAATTCCTGTAATAATTAACAATTTCAGCATAATAATTCACTTTCGCGTTTGATCAATATTTAATTTATCGCCTAGCAACAATGCTCAATAGCGTCCTTTTTATACCCAAAGGTCACACATTTACCCAAAAATCATACCTGCAATTTCTGTATAAATGTTGCTGCCTGCGATATAGTGGCGCTACATTAAATTATAGTCACAGCGACCTGCTTAAAGGGTACGCTTTTATTGGAATTTTTATAAAACATGAGTGTTTTAACCCTCGCCTTAGCGCAATCTGCTTTTTTAGTCGGCGACATCGCTGGAAATACCCAAAAAATTATCGAACAATCAAATGCTGCACGAGAAAAAGGTGCGCACATTATTGTTTTTCCAGAGCTGGCAGTCACAGGATACCCTCCTGAAGATCTGTTGCTTAGGCCAAGTCTTACGCCCCGTATCAACGCCGCTCTGGCACAAATCGCGGCAATCGAAGGTATTGTGGTCGTCGTCGGTTATCCATTAAACGATACTGTTCAGAAGAAACGTTACAACAGCGCTGGCGTGTTCGCTCAAGGTGCTCAGCGCGGGGTCTATCACAAGCAAAAACTACCGAACTATAGCGTCTTCGATGAAGCCCGCTACTTCGATGCAGGCTCAGACAGTGTGATCTTTGAAATCAGTGGTCGTAAAGTCGGATTGCTGATTTGTGAAGATATTTGGCATCGTCAGCCAGTCAAAACACTGAAAGAAAACGGTGCTGAGCTGGTTCTCGTCCTCAACGCCTCCCCGTTTCAAATCGGGAAACAGGAATTACGTCGAACGTTATTGACGCGCCGAGCATCTGAAAACAGTATCCCCCTTGCTTATGTCAATCTCGTCGGTGCACAAGACGATCTTGTTTTTGATGGGGGATCATTGGCGATCAATGCAGATGGTCAAGTCGCTGCCGAAGCTGGACGCTTTGAAAGTGAATTATTGCTGGTTAACTTTGATCTCGAGCAAAATAGCTTTGTAGTGCAAGAGGTTGTTAAACCCTTGCCTAAAGTTGCTGAGATTTATCAAGCCCTCGTGCTAGCCGTCAGTGACTACGTCAATCACTCAGGTTTTCCTGGCGTTATTATCGGATTATCCGGTGGCATCGACTCTGCACTATGCCTTGCCATTGCCGTTGATGCGCTGGGTGCCGATCGCGTCAATGCCGTCATGATGCCTTATCGCTATACTGCTGCGATAAGCCAAGAAGATGCGGAAGCGCAGGCGCAGCGCCTCAATGTGGCCTATCACGTTGCTGAGATTCATGGCATCGTTGACAGCTTCACACAAACTTTGGCACCTTTATTTGCAGATGCGCCCATTGATTCAACCGAAGAAAATCTTCAAGCAAGAGCCCGTGGCACAGTGCTGATGGCTCTATCCAATAAATTTGGACAACTGGTGCTCACGACAGGCAATAAATCAGAGATGTCTGTTGGCTACGCGACTCTATATGGCGACATGGCGGGTGGTTTCGATGTGCTAAAAGACGTGTACAAAACACAAGTGTACGAGCTTGCCAAGTTCCGTAACTCTTTAGAAGAAACGCCAGTGATTCCAGAACGGGTGATTACACGTGCGCCGTCAGCCGAACTTCGCCCAGAACAAACCGATCAAGACTCGTTGCCACCCTATGATGTTTTGGATGCTATTCTTTATGGCTATATTGAACGTGACATGAGTTTGGAAGCGCTCGTGGGTCAAGGTTTCGATCAAGCGACGGTTCAGCATGTGATTCATCTGGTCGATCGCAATGAACATAAACGTAAGCAATCTGCGCTTGGTCCACGAATCAGCGGACGCGCCTTTAGTCGTGAACGTCGTTATCCTTTGGTCAACGGCTGGGTTGCTGGCGAATAATTAACGCGCATGCAAAGCAAGGAGCTCTTTTATGGACAATAATAAAATAAACACTGCCGTAAAAGCGCTCGCTGCTGAGTTGTTAACCGCGCAAGTTGAAGAGGCACGCCAGCGTTTATTGAGTGGACATTTTGTTGATCTTGCTGCGGCAGAACTCGATCAGCTCATGGCTCAAGCCGATGAAATTCCACTGGGCAAAGTCGTGAGCCGTCAGGCCATAAAAGATGTAGTGCGTGTATTTGCATTTGAATTGAATTTGGGTGCCGGAGTCATTGCCCTTGCGGGTGATATGGCGCAACAACTGCATCGGACCGCCCAAAAAGACGCCCCCAAATTAAAAGAATTACTCAGTAATAATAGCGCATCACAGTGGCTGAACAAAATCGTCGAACTCGGTGAATTTCGGCGTTTGATTCTCGATAAAATTGGTCATAGTGTCACCTTACACCAATTTGTTGCAGACCATGTTCTCATTCTCATTGAGCAACAGATCGCACAAAGATCCCCAAACTGGCTGCAAGAATTAACGTCTAATGTCGATGCAGAAGACGAGCTACCAGGCCTACGTGGACGGATCAAATCAAATGTCCGCCAGAAATTAAACAGTAGAGTCCGTCAACAAGAAGAACTCTTAGAGCGGACACTGCGTCAAGCCGTCGCAAAAACCATCAAAAAAAGCTGTTCAGACCTTGCTCATCTCGATGAAAGTGTCTGGCACGATGCCATCTGGCAGCTCTGGCAAGTCGTGCGCGATGAGTCTATTTCAGAATTTACCAAGGGTTTAGACCCGCTGGATATCGAAGAATTTCTTGTGCTGGGTTATAACGAATGGCGCAAGATCCGTCAGACTGAATACATGCAGCGCCTCATTAACACCGGTATCGACGTTTTTTATAATGCCTATGAAGATGTCCCGCTCACAGAGGTGCTAGAAGATGTCGGCGTCACCCGCAATCATATCCTTGCTGAAATCGCCCGTTTTGCGCCACCGGTCATCCAAGTACTCGATGAACATGGTTACATTCGTGAGATTCTGACACGCCAATTCAGCCCTTTTTATGACAATGAAGCAACCTTGGCTATTTTACAGCGTGCAATAAAGCCAACGTTAAAGACCTAATCTACGCCTTGGGGAGCTCGGCTTGATCCAAGCGGGCGAACTCGGCATCAAAATAACTGGTCGTCATCCGGCTTAAACCTTCGAGTAATTGATCAAACGTCACATTGGGTGTGGGTGTGCTCAAGTGGCGGATGACACTAAAAATTCCACCCGTGATGCAAATATAGTTAATCGTCGCCATGTTCTCCAGACGTAAGAATTTAGGGTTATGCATGGCATAACGCATCGCAACCTCCATCAACGCATTTTCGATGAGTGGGGAATAGCGCGAATAGCGCACATATTTAAGGTAAATTCCACCGTCCTTACGCAGCAGATCACTAAAGCTATTGAGCAATAACTCAACCAGTTCTTTTAAATTTAACCGAACAAGCTCAGGCGTAAGCGTACGCAACATGTCGACAATTTCGTTCACGAAATGCTGATTCATCGCCTCATAGATAGCTTCTTTATTTTCGAAATACTCATACAAAGATCCGACACCAATTCCTGATATTTCAGCAATTTGACGTGTCGTTGCACCACGAATACCGCTTTGAGAGACCGCGATAAACCCCGCTTGAATAATTGTATCCACGGTGACTTTTGCGCGTTGTTGCTTAGGTTTTCTGACCATAGTGTAACCGACTTGTATCCGAACATAGAGTCGGATTATTCTGGTTTAAGTATAGGATCGGATCAATTGCCATATTGATCATATATCGCGACATTAATGAGTGAATCAGCACATGTTTAAAATGCTAAACAAAAAAGTATCAATGCATTGATAGTTGGTAGAGCGCTATGTCCACCTACAACGACACTCGTAGTATCAAATGTCCAAATCATATGTCCGTGGTGCAGGTCTAATTAACCGTTAACCACTCCTTAACTCCCTTCTACTTCATATTTGTAATACGGAGAAAATCATGGCCTCTATAGACCTCGATAAAATGCTGGCTAAAGTCAGATCTACCCAATGGGCACTGTCTGATATCGACTGGGATGCACCCGGTGCAGAACTCGTGACGGGCAATCCAGAACTTTATGCAAAGCTAAAACCGTTTATGGCAGACCTGATGTGGATTGAACATATCGGTGCCCGCGCCTTCTCTGCGATGTCAAAGAAAGCACCAACCGAAACACTAAAGCAAATGTACAGCCATTTTCATGCTGAAGAACAGCGCCACGCCAATGCCGAAATGGCCTTGATGAAACGCTGGGGGATGCTCGATGGCGATGTAATCCCCGAACCGAATAAAAATTTAAGACTGACCATTAAATGGCTCGATACTTATGCCGATAAAATGCCCTTTTATGTATTGGGTGCAGTGATTCCTATGCTCGAAGTGGCACTGGATGGTGCACTGTGTACCTTCCTGCTTGAGACTGTCGAAGATCCCATCTGTCATCGTGCTTTTGACCTTATCAATGATGACGAATCTCGTCACCTCGGTGTAGGCTTCTCTGTCATGGAAGCCCAAGGGTATAACAAAACATTGATTGAGCTGTCAAAAATG
>CAYJTU010000025.1:0-8142 GCA_964373105.1 uncultured Moraxellaceae bacterium
CTCCAGAACATTATCAACACGATGAGCCTGTAATCCGTTTTATGCGGCTGCGTAAACCGCTTGCAGTGCTATCACTCCTTTTAGTCATCATTGCCATTGGCTCTATTTTGACTAAAGGTCTGCATTTGGGTCTGGACTTTACCGGGGGTATCGCTGCAGAAGTCAACTACACCCAAGCCGTTCAGCAAACTGACGTGCAAGCGGCACTGACCAAAGCGGGCTTTCATGATCCAGTCGTCCAGTACTTAGGCACTCAGCGTGACTTGCTGGTACGGATGCCCGCTCAAGAGAAACCATCAAGCGATGTTTCTGCTTATATACAACAAGCTGTGCAGTTGCCTAACAACAGTGCCACCGTGCAAAAAGTCGATGTCGTTGGCTCACAAGTGGGTAATGACCTCTACCTCCACTCGCTGGGTGCCATTGGCCTGTCTTTAGTGCTGATGATGGCGTATGTGGCAATTCGCTTTCAATTTAAATTTGCGGTTGGTGCTGTGATTTCACTACTGCACGTGACGATCTTGACCGTTGGTGCTTTCTCGGTCTTTAACTGGCCATTTGATCTGACCGTTTTAGCGGCAGTTCTGGCGCTGATCGGTTATTCACTCAACGATACCATCGTTGTATTTGACCGTATTCGTGAGAATTTCCGTAAGATTCGCGGTGCATCGACGATTGAGATTGTAGACATTTCCCTGACTGAAACCTTCCGTCGTACTGTCATGACCGTGGCTACTGTTGCATTGGTTGCTTTGGCTATGGTGTTCTTAGGGGGTGATGGACTGTTTTGGTTCTCGGTAGCATTGCTGATCGGCTTGGTCGTTGGCACGTACTCATCGGTTTATATAGCAACCGGCTATGCCATCTTCATGGGTTTAAGTCGTCAAGACTTTATCGTGACGGTCAAACCTGAATTTGAAGAAGAAGAGACGGTGGTCTTCAATGATCCTAAAGCGAAAGCTCCCACGAAGTAGTGTGATCTTGAGCTAAAAAAATCCCATCATATGATGGGATTTTTTTATGACATGAACTCAACTTAAGCATGTAATAGTGCATTCAATTCATCCACTATCTCTGCCCACTCGGCATCCTCACTCAATGATTCTTGGATGAACTGCAACTGGCCTGCATTCCAAAAAGGAGCATCCGCGATGGATACATTAGGGCTTAAGCGGTGGCGCTGGATAAAAGCACTGACTTCTGCTGGACTATTGGGTAGACCCAGTTGCGCAAATAAGCTTTCGAGGGTGTAACTGTCTAATATATCCACGTCCAATCTCCTGCGTGACTTCAAAAATCGGCTAAAACACATTGGGGCATCATTGCTTGATGACTTTAATAGTATGCTGTTCTATGCTGCGTATACATCCCATCATGTACTTTTTAATCGTATGAATAATCAATCTCTTTGTATCGAATCGTATCTGCCCACACTTCCCACCTTGAAAAGCCATCGCTGATCGCTATTATGAATTTATGAGGTCAAATCTGATCTCGACTTACTTTAAGAGGAATGTTCCATGTTGCGGATTGGTCTTTTTTTATTGACTAACCTCGCGGTGATGCTTGTAGTCGGCTTGGTGCTCACCCTATTCGGCGTGGGCTCGACCCACACTGCAGGCGGATTAAATCTCGGCAACCTACTCGTCCTGTGTTTTGTCTACGGTATGGTCGGTTCTGCGATTTCTCTATTTTTGTCCAAGCCTTTGGCAAAATGGAGCACCAAAACTCAAATTATTCAGCAGCCTGCGAACCAAGCAGAAGCATGGCTAGTACAAACGGTCACTCAGCTCGCGCAAAGTGCTGGCATCAAAACCCCTGAAGTGGGTATCTTTCCCAGCTATCAATCCAATGCTTTTGCCACGGGCTGGAACAAAAACGCGGCGTTAGTCGCTGTATCTACCGGCCTGCTTGAGCGCATGAATGAAGATGAACTGCGTGCCGTACTCGCCCATGAAATTGGTCATGTGGCCAATGGCGATATGGTGACCCTGGCATTGGTACAAGGAGTCGTCAACGCCTTTGTGATGTTCTTTGCGCGTATTATCGGTAACTTTGTTGATCGCGTGGTCTTTAAAAATGACAGCAGTAGCCCGGGTATTGCTTACTTTGTGACAAGCCTGGTCATGGATATTCTGCTCGGGATTGCCGCTTCTGCGATCGTCATGTGGTTCTCGCGTCTGCGTGAATACCGTGCCGATGAAGCGGGAGCACGTCTAGCGGGTAAATCAGCCATGATCAACGCATTGCTGCGCCTGCGTCAGGAGCAAGAGCTGCCGGACCAAATGCCCGCAGAGATGAAAGCCTTTGCCATCAGTTCAGGCCGTGAGCAAAGCTTTAGTATCGCCTCCCTGTTCCACTCGCATCCGAGTATTGAACAGCGTGTTGAGGCTTTGCAAAAACTCAATGTCTAATCGATCACACCAAAAAAAAGCCCAAATCGGGCTTTTTTTATGGCTAAAAAATGACACTAAGATTGGCTATTAATACTTAAGGGTCACACCAAGCGTATAGTTTGCAGGTGCTCCATAGAATCCCTGTCCATCAGGAAAACTGTTTAAATACTTTTTGTTGGTCACATTATTGCCATTAGCTTGAATGGAAATATGATCGTTCACCGTGTAGCTTGCCATCAGATTGAGTAAAGCATAACTCGACTGACGAATCGTGCCTGAGAAAGGTACGTCAACACCGCTCACATTGGCACTGCTGACAACGTCCTGAGAGGTCTTGTCTTGCCATGTGAGCCCTGCCCCAACTTTCAGCGCAGGCAGTACAGGCACCTGATAAGTGGCGAGGACATTAAAGATTCGCGAGGGAAGGTAGGTACGGGTTCGATCACCGCTAGTGTCATCTTTCATACTGATCTGCGTAAAGCCAAGGATCAAATTGATATTATTCGACACTTTACCTGCCAGATCAATTTCATAACCCCTAGTATTCAGATCACCCACCTCATAACGTTTGATAATCGAGGCTGAGTCAGAAGCTCTGAGCGGATAGTTGTTTTGTTTGGTGTTAAATACGGCAATAGAACCACTTAAGCGATCTTTCAGCCAACTGCCTTTTAGACCAGCCTCATAGGCTTTACCATCCACTGGTGCAAGGGTATGACCACTGGTATCTAGCCCTGACTGGGGTCTAAAGATGGTGCTGTAACTGCCATAAGCGGTATAGTTTGGTGTGAGATTATAAGTGACCCCTGCATAGGGCATGGTTTTCGACTGATCATAGTCTGTTTTGCTGCCGTAGTTATTTCCCGCATTTGACGCTTGCGTGTAATTCATACCGAGCAGCACTCGTAGGTCATCACCCACGTGTAGTCGTGTTGCTGCATATGCCGTTTTCATTTCCTGCACAAAATCGGCATTAGAACTATCAGCATGATTGACGATGAAATTGGGCTGGTTAAACTGACCATTCCACGCGTACCAATTGTATTCAGGAGCACTATCGGCGTCAGCAGAGGCCTGTTTTTCTTTATTTTTAGACCAGCTGGCACCCACCACTAACTCATGACGATAGCCCCAGAGTGGGAAACTGCCTTTAAGGTTAATATCCGCGAGCTGTTGGCGTTGGTGGTCCGCATAAGCAGCAGGTAGGATAGATACACTGTTTCCTTGACGATCGGGTGCACCATAGTAGTAAACCAGCGCGCTGTTTTCATCGCTCTTGATATAGTTATAGGTGGCATTTAATACCCAATCATCGCTGAGCTTCTGCTTCAGTTCGACAAAGCTATTTTTGGTCGTTTTATCCCACTTCGCCCACTCTGGCACTGGGTTATAAGACCGTGAATAGCTCACTTGCTGGCCATCCGTATCAAGCAGTGGCAATGCCCCCCAGTTATTGCCCTTGGGCTGATTGCGCTGTTCGTAATGTCCAATGGTCAGCAGCGTGCTATCCGTCAGGTCTGCCTCAAGCACACCTGAAAAAATATTCTTCTTCGACGAATAATTGTCGAGATAAGAGTCTCCTTGCTGGCCTGCGGCAATTAAACGTCCACGAATCGTGCCAGCAGTATTCAACGTACCGGAGATATCACCCTCAATCCGTTTGGTGTCCCACGAGCCATAGTTTAGACCGATCGACGCTTGAAAATCCTGTGTCGGGCGCTTACGGATAAAGTTGACTGTTGCACCGGGATCACCCAGTGATGCGGTCAGTCCATTGGCACCTTTGATGACTTCGATCCGATCATAAATATAGGTATCAATATCGCCATTTTGATAGTTATAACCATCGGAAGGGATGCCCAAGCCATCAACCTGAAAGCTGGAAATTTCTGAGCCGCGCGAACTGTAGCTGGTGCGGTCAGTTTCCTGATTTTGCACGACCACGCCCGGTGTCGCAGCCAGAGCAGCCTTCGCATTGCTCAAGCCAAAATCTGCCATTTGCTGACGTGTAATGACATTAATCGTTTGTGGGGTTTCTTTGGTGGCTATATCAAGCTTAGTCGCACTCGCGCTCTTTTTGACGGTATAGGATTGGCTCTTTTCTGTCGTGGTTTCCTCTCGGGTAGCCGTGACAGTAATCGTACTAAGCGTCGTTTCTTCTTCGGCATAGAGTAAGGGAGTTATCGTCAGAGCCAATGTTGTCAAACTAAAAAACCTTACAGCGCGCATGGCACCCCCTACATTTAAATTAAATAAAGCATTGATTAATATTGATTAAATTCAAGAAACACACCGCACAGCTATGTTCCTGAACTGCTGTCTTACAGAACAATATCAATATCAATATCAACGCGCCATCAATAAATGATAACGATTATCGATAGCATTATCAACACTCAATTACATTGCAATTAAATGTCTAGGTCAAAAAACCAAAAAAAATGGAAAAACGGACCTTACTCATCAGGATAATTGCACAGGGAGGGAACAATGCCGAAACAACTTCATGCAGAATTTTTGGGAAAACATCCCATAAAATACAAAAGACCCTACTCAGCCTAAGACGCACTAAAGTCTTATTTAGAGCTGAATGAAAAAAGTTATCATTTACTTAAATATTGCTTTAGAGGTCACGCCGTAAAATCATCTCTACAACTGAGTAAAGCACACCTAAAACAGATGCCGCTGCAGCGATCCACAAGATGTGTTTAGGCCTATAGGTACGCGCAATAATAAAGAAAAATGCGCTAACGGCTAGCAGAATCCACCACACCGAAAAGCCGACCGAACCACCCCAATTGCAGAGACTCAAACCCAATGAAACGCAGAGCAGTAGCCAGCCACCAATCCGAAGCCATAAGGGTTTTGGCTTGAACCGTGCATGAGCGAATAATTCGTTATAAGGACGATTCATGGCAGCGCATAGCAGCGTCCATGCCATATAAGAGAAAATGAGTGACCACACCATCATGATTTAGATGCCTCCTCATGACTCGGCGCATGCAACTCATGATGCGTCTTTGTAATCGTACGCTTTGCATGATGCTTTGATGAATGCTTGGGCTGCATCACTTTATAGGTAGCACAGGCAAAGAATAGCCCCACACCAAATACCGTCAAATCAAAAGCAGCGAGGACGGTGTGTCCATGCACTAAGGTCGTGAGTAAAGAACTCTGCGGTGTCATGATCATATTCACAATCGGAATAGCCATAAATAAAACGGCTGCAACTGCCAACTGCTCGCGCCATGCTTTCTCCCAAGGCCGGATCAAAGCATGAATGAGGCTGATCAACCATAGGATGAAGAAGCTGCGTACCTCTAAATCTGAACGTGAGACCAACTGGGCATCAATGATGCGATTCGCCCAAAAGTATCCAGCAATAGCGATCGGAATGCCCACGATGGCCGCTATGTTTAGGCGTTCTACGAGATAGTGCCCAAATCCCGTTTTACCCAATTTCAGATTTTGAACACGGCGTTTGACTGTCCATAGAATCAAGCCTGTCGCAATCATGATCGTGCCAAGTAGACCTGAGAAGAACAGTAACCAGCGCAGTGGCCAACTGGCCAAATCAGCCATATGCAAACCGTAAATCACACCACCCGTCTGAGCAACGGCACTTTGATTCTTCTGATTGGGCAGTTGCACTCCCGTCGCGGCATTAAACGATAACGTCTCACCCAAGCGATTATTTAAGATTTCATGCGGCTGACGGGTGATCTCCATGATCGCTTGATCGGTATTGGGTAGATTGATATCGATGCTGCCAATCGGGCTGCCTGCTTTCCACTGCTCGGAGGCCTGCTTAATCATCAATTCAAACGGTTGCATGCGCTGACTGCTAGGCTGACCTTCAAACTTCACGACAGCAGCGCTGTTTTGCAACTCATCGTACAACTGACCCTTCTCGCTGCCAAAGCGTGCGATCAAACCCCACGGCATATACAGATAGAAAAAGATCGCCAAACCCGTATAGGTGATCATGATGAAGAAGGGCAATGCGATCACAGCGGTAAAATTATGGAAGTCGAGCCATGAGCGCTGTCCTTTCCTTGGGCGAAAGGTGAAAAATTCTTTGAATATTTTTTTATGGGTAATGACACCACTGATTAAGGCGACAAACATAAACATCGCGCCAATACCGACGATAATGCGGCCAACAATTGCTGGAAAACCATAGAGTTGATAGTGCATTTTGTAGAAGAAATCGCCACCCTCACTATCGCGTGCGGTAACTTTCTCACCCGTCAGGGGATTTAAATCTTGAACTTGATACTTGCCTTTTTCCCCCGCCTCTTTCCAGACCACATGCGTCACTGGTGCGCGGTCGGTGGGCAGAATTAAATACCAACTCGCCGCCTGTGGGGCAATGCGGTTTAAAGTCGTCAAGGCAATCATGGCAGCCTGCTCTGGTGCAGGCAAAGTGAGTTGGGCTTCTGAGCGCATCCACTGGTTTATTTCCAGTTTAAAATAGGAGGCGGTGCCCATAATAAAAATTGTAAAGATCAACCAGCCGAGTACCAAGCCCACCCAAGTATGCAACCATGCCATCGATTGACGAAAACCATTTTTCATTGCCTGACTCCGCTTAGATCACAGCACGTTTGATGAGGTAAGAAAGTGCTGCGAGGACCACTGTCGGCAGGAGTATCCACAGCCAAGCTTGCCAAGCCGTTTTTGCCGCAAAAACCCAGAGTATGGCCAGTAGATAAAACAGAAAGCTCAATAGACTCGCCAAAACCACAACTTCTGCGCGTGGCCCAGGCAATGCTAATGACAAGAATACCGTGATGGCCGAGGTCAGTGCATAGCCTCCAAAAATCGCAGCAATACAACGAGATGCAACCATCCAGCGATAACGTGCCATAGCGCTCAGAGCCATGATCCTTCCTGTACAAAATTGAGATTTAAAAATGAATACGCCGCCATTCCACCACGATAAAAGTCGCTATAACGACGTACAGCCCACTTGAGACTTCGAATCCTCTAAGTTGGCTGGCTATATGAGAGTGTTTTGGCTGGCTAGATCGACATGATAACGATAATGATTATCAAATACAACGGTAATTAAGCATATTGCATGCTTTGCGAGACTCACATTGAGTCCCGCCTTAGGAAAATTGGATGGTATATATCGCTTTAAAAACGTTCATAGCCGAGGAGATAACGCCACTCACCCACGGCAAGTTTTGACATCGAGATCCGTCCGATACGGATGCGCTTCAGTGCAAGCACTTGCAAGCCGACACCCTCGCACATTTGCTCGATCTGATCGATCTGCACGTTTTTGAGGGCAAAGCGCAGGTTATTTTCGTTTTGCCAACTTACCTTCGCGGCGGGCATCAGCACACCTTTATGGTAGAAGCCCTGATTCAAGCGTTTTAAATCCTGCTCAGAAAGAGTCCCTTCTACTTGAACAATAAACTCTTGCTCTACCCGGCTGGCATCATCGATCAGCTTACGCGCCACGCTACGATCTTGGGTGTAGATCACCAACCCACTAGCGGCACTTTCAAGTGGTAAAGTCGGTGTCAGTTTATGGAAATGTGAATGCAGCGGACGAATACCTGTACGATCCCCTTTCTCTTGAGTCTCTAATCGCAAAAACTGTAGTGCGTCATATTTGATCAAATCGGCTTTCGTTTCTTCATCCAGCTCATCCACCTTTGCTTTTGCTTCAGCACCCGCCTTTACACGTTGCTTAGTTGCATTGTTCAGTTGATGCGTCAAGCCAAAGTCATAG
>CAYJTU010000025.1:8152-15149 GCA_964373105.1 uncultured Moraxellaceae bacterium
TCGTCACTGGAGCAGGCGGCTTCAAATTGGCTTGTGCATGCAAGGTCACAACATGATCCTGAACCATAAAATTGGGTTGCTCAACCACGTGACCATCGACCAAGACCCAGCCACCCGCAATGTAGGTCTCCGCATCGCGGCGTGAACACGCCATTAAATCACTCACCCGCTTGGCGAGACGGACAGCTTCTTGTTCAGGGACTAAAGTCATAACCACTACCATTTTCAAAAATTTAAGACCAAAAATGACAGAATATCGAAAACCACACTGATTTCGAATACTACACATTTCTTAGTTGCGTAGTGTAGTCGAGTTCCGCCCACGATTGGATGAGATCTTTTACATTATCCCCTCGATGGCGATCTGTTTCTAAAGAAAGATTTGCCCATCCGCACCCTCACATGCACGCCAATCACCACGCATGCTGCTTCCCCAGCAACACCAATCCAGCACCTCTGCCAAATTACAGGCAACTTTTAAAACCATTAAATATTTTACCACTTGGTTTTATTGATATTTTTAGATGGCATGCGCCTTGCAGTTTTGGCGGCACTGATGATTTTTATTATCCATAAACTTCATTCCATTTAAGCATTTGAATGCACAAGGTAACCCACTATGTCCATCCATGCCGAGTTCACACCCCATGCGGATATCGCACCACGACTCATACAAGCCAAGATCATCTCAAGTAATCAGGAGGCGTTAGATGCTGCCCATCAGATTGCAGATTTCGCCAAACTAGATGCCCAACACAATGATCAGCACCGAATTTTACCCTGGAAAGCAGTCGAAAAATTTACCGCGCTAGGCCTAGGTGGGATTCGAATTCCGAAGGAATATGGCGGTGCAAGGGTCTCTCATCGCACACTTGCTGATGTCTTTCGCATTATCAGCAAAGCTGATCCATCTGTCGGTCAAATCCCACAGAATCAAATCAGTCTGCTCAACGGCATCGAGATCATGGGTAGCGCGGCACAAAAGCAGCTCATCTTTGCTGGAATTCTACAAGGTAGACGTTTATCCAATGGTGGCCCCGAGCGTAATACCAAAACCTCTCTGTTGATCGACACACAGCTCGAACACAACGGAGATCACCATACCGTCACCGGAAAGAAGTTCTACTCGACAGGGGCACTTTTCGCCCATTGGGTCGCAATCAAAGCGATGAATACAGCCGGTGAAGTGGTGTTGACTGTTGTTGAGCGGGGTAGTCCAGGCATACAAATCGTTGATGATTGGGATGGTTTTGGTCAACGCACCACTGCAAGCGGTACCGTGACTTTAAACCAAGTGCCCATCATCGAAGCGCTTATTTTTAATGAACATCTCCTCGGCCAGATCCCGAGCATACGCGGGGCTTTCTCGCAGCTCATCCAAGTTGCGATTGATATTGGCATTGCCGAAGCGGCACTTGAAGACACCATTGGCTTTATCCTGACCCGCGCGCGTCCATGGATGGATGCGCAAGTCGATCAAGCATCCCTAGAGCCCTATCTGATTGCAGAAGTCGGACGCCTCAAACTTAAACTCAATGCTGCGATCAGTGTACTGGATGATGCAGCAGCTTTGCTCGACGAATTCGATCAACTCGATGTCATCACTGAAGCTCAAGCTGCGCAAGCCTCAATCGCAGTTGCAGAAGCTAAAGTACTGGCGAACAACATCTGCCTCCTCGCCAGTGAAAAACTGTTTGAGCTGTCGGGCAGTCGCGCCACGCTCGCCGAATTTAATCTTGATCGACACTGGCGTAATGCCCGCGTGCACACCTTACATGACCCTGTGCGCTGGAAAATTCATGCCATTGGCGACTACTACTTGAATGATCGCCTCCCTGCTCGCCATGTTTGGATCTAAAGCACCGTGCTCGCATCACAGCTGACTGCGTTGCTCACAGACATTCTATTAAAAATTTTATTCGCGTCAATTTCATCGATTTGAGACGCACCCTATTTAGGTTTTTTATATGACCCATTTGATTGAACATACGCATCCCACTGTGGATGTGATCGTCAATGATCAGCAGGCGATCGACGTTGCCACACGACTCGCCAAGCAATTTGCCCTAAGCGCCGCCGAGCGTGACAGTGACCGTATACTACCCTTTGTCGAACTTGATTTACTCAGTCACTCAGGACTGTTGGCGATCACCGTGCCCAAGCGTTTCGGTGGTGCAGAGGTTTCTGCACCGACTTTAGCGAGGGTGATTGCACTGCTCAGTGCAGCGGATGGGTCTATCGGACAAATTCCGCAGAATCATTTTTATGCACTCGAAGTACTGCGTGTAAATGGCAACGAAGCCCAACAACAGAAACTCTACCGTGAAGTCCTCGAAGGTCGACGATTTGGCAATGCCTTGGCCGAATTCCACACCAAAGCAGCAAATCTGCGAACCTCACGCCTTACCTTTGATGGCACAAACTATCAGATCACGGGGCAGAAATTTTATTGCACGGGTGCACTGTATGCCCATCGTATTCCGACGCTGGTCGCTGATGAACATGGTCAGGACTTTCTGGTCTTTGTCGATCAGCATGCGGAAGGCATCAAAATCGTTGATGATTGGTCAGGCTTTGGACAACGTACCACGGGCAGTGGTTCCGTATATTTTGATCATGTGAAGGTTGCGGCGATAGACATCATCCCCTTCGGCACAGCGTTTGAGCGTCCAACCACTGTCGGTCCTTTCGCACAGCTCATGCATGCCGCAATTGATACGGGGATTGCCCAAGCGGCACTGAATGAGAGCATTGACTTTATTCGCACCCGTGCACGTGCTTGGATCGATGCCCATGTCGAGCAAGCCCAACAAGATCCGTTGACGATTTACGAGATTGGCCATATATCCGTTGAAGTCCGAGCCACTCAAAGTCTGCTGAATCGTGCGGCACGTCTGGTACAGATCGCTCAGCAAGATCCTACCAGCCTGACCATTGCAGCAGCATCGATTGCCGTGGCCGAAGCCCGTGCACAAAGTACTGAAACCTCACTGCTTGCGAGCTCAAAACTAATTGAACTCGGTGGTAGCCGCGCCAGTCAGCGCAGTGACAATCTGGATCGCTTCTGGCGTAATGCCCGAGTCCATACCTTGCACGATCCTGTACGCTGGAAGTACCACGCAATCGGCAACTACTACCTGAATCATGTGCTTCCGCCGCGCCGAGGGACATTGTAATGAGTAAGGCAATGAGCGATGCAAAGCCCCCTAAACAGATCATCATGAATGCCTTCGACATGAATTGTGTCGGTCATATCAATCATGGGCTATGGACACATCCCCGTGATCACTCAACCGAATTCAACCAAATCCATCACTGGACCGAACAAGCGCAATTGCTAGAAAAAGGACTGTTTGATGGCTTATTTTTGGCAGATATCGTCGGTGTCTATGACGTCTATCAAAACAATATCGATCTCACCCTAAAAGAATCAATACAGCTCCCCAGTCATGATCCACTACTGCTGATTTCAGCCATGGCAGCGACCACTCAGCATCTGGGCTTTGGTGTCACGGTCAACTTAAGCTATGAGTCGCCGTACCTACTGGCACGGCGTTTTTCAACACTGGATCATCTCACCCAAGGACGAATCGGCTGGAATATCGTCACGGGCTATCTCGACAGTGCCGCAAAAGCCATGGGCTTTACCGAGCTGCTGGCCCACGACCTGCGCTATGATCAAGCTGAGGAGTTTTTAGATGTTACTTATCAACTCTGGGAGTCGAGTTGGGAGGAGACTGCGGTACTCGCCGACAAGTCCAAGCGCATCTACGCCCAGCCGGCCAAAGTCCACAAGATCAAACATCAAGGACAGTACTACCAAGTCGAAGGCTATCACTTAAGCGCCCCCTCGCCGCAGCGGACTCCGCTGCTCTTTCAAGCAGGCGCATCCAGACGCGGTACGGCCTTTGCCGCACGACATGCCGAATGTATCTTTATCAGCGGTAATGAAAAACAAATCACCAAGCAACAAGTCGACACCATCCGCGCCCAAGTGGCATCCACAGGACGACACCCTGACGATGTCAAAATTCTGATGGGGATCAATGTCATTGTAGCCGAGACCGAGAGTCTAGCCTATGAGAAGTACCACGAGTATCTGCGCTACTCAAGCCCTGAAGCTGGGTTGGCTCATTTCTCAAGCTCTACAGGCATCGACTTTGCGCAATACGACATTGATGAGGAGATCCCCTATCGCAGTAGCAATGCCATTGCCTCGGTCAATGAGCGCTTCAAGCATGAAACAGTCACGCCTCGCGATCTCCTTGAACAGCATAAGCTTGGAGGACGATATCGCTTGATTATTGGTTCGGCATCTCAAGTCGCGGAGGAACTGATTGATTGGATTGATCAAACAGGCATTGATGGCTTCAACCTCGCACGCATCGTGACGCCCGAAAGCTATGCTGACTTTATTGAGTGGGTGGTGCCTGAGCTACAGCAACGTGGGCGCTATAAGACCGCCTATGCCGCTGGGGTATGGCGCCAAAAGCTCTTTAGCACCACTGCCCCTTATCTCCATGCACCGCATCCAGCGGGAATTTGGCGCACGCAGCGATTAACTGCGCCAGAGGGCTCAGCAAACGACCATCATGAGACGGTGTAACGCCGCTATAACCCCTTAAACACTATTTTTGGAGCCATTCATGACCAACAGAGAAAACAAGCCCAACCGCAGCAAGAAACCCCTGATTTATGGCGTCATTATCCTCGTGATTCTCGTTATCGCGGGTGCCTACTACAGGATTCACCATGAGGCTAATCAGGTGCTTAAGATTGGTATCACCTCGTCTTTTGCGCATCAATTTGAAATCGCAGCAGCAGAGGCCAAGAAGCAAGGATTGAATGTTGAGATCATTGAGTTCTCGGATTGGAATACGCCCAATATCACGCTTGAGCACGGTGATATCGATGCCAACTACTTTCAGCATCAACCCTTCCTAACCAACGCCATCAAAGAAGGTCAACTCCATCTAAAACCTTATGCGATTGGCAATGTGTCCAATGTTGGACTCTACTCCAAGAAATATGATCGCTTAGATGCCCTACCCGAACATGCAACCATTGCCATCCCCAATGACCCCGTCAATCAAGGGCGTGCTTTATTGCTATTGCAACAAGGGAACTTGATTAAGCTAAATCCTGAGGCAGGCTCTCTCGCAGGCTTACATGACATTATCGACAATCCCAAACAGTTCAAATTCGTTGAAGTCGAAGGTGTCCAGCTCGCCCGCGCACTCAGTGATGTCGATCTGGCTTTTGGTTATCCGCACTATCTGATTGTCTCTAAAGCCTTTGATCCCGATAAAGCGCTGCTGTTTGATGACATCAAAAACAGCAACCTCTATGCCATCCAGTTCGTGGTCAACGACAACTTTAAAGACGACGGTCGCTTGAAGAAATTTGTCGAAATCTATCGAACCTCCCCAGTCGTTAAGGCCGCTTTAGACCATGACTTTGGCAAGCTTTATCACTCTGCGTGGTAGTAGGTTTAACACTCAACTACTCACCCATAAACCACCGAGCCTTGAATCTATGCCGTCTTATAAAATTGATCTGTTACTGCAAAGCACCATCGACACCTTAGTCATGGTGGGAGTCTCGGCAATCTTTGTCTTTACCGTGGGATTGCTACTGGCCATTATCCTGGTCACGACTGATCGACATGGCATTTTTAGCGCGCCTAAAGTCAATGCCCTACTCGGCTTTGTGATCAATACCACCCGTTCGATTCCGTTCTTAATCCTGATGGTCGCGCTAATTCCATTGACGCGGCTCATTGTTGGAACGAGCTACGGGATTTGGGCGGCGGTTGTCCCCTTGACCATTGCGGCAATCCCTTTCTTTGCCCGCATTGCAGAAGTCAGTCTACGCGAAGTGGATTCAACCATCATAGAAGCAGCTCAATCACTGGGCAGCAATCGCCGCCGTATCATCTGGTTGGTGTTGATTCCAGAAGCGCTACCCGGTCTTGTTGCAGGCTTTACCGTCACCATCGTGACCATGATTAACTCCTCAGCGATCGCCGGTGCGATTGGTGCGGGTGGACTCGGTGACCTTGCTTATCGCTATGGCTATCAGCGCTTTGATGGTCAAATGATGCTGGCGGTCATCGTGGTACTGGTGATCATCGTGATGGCCGTGCAATTTTTAGGAGATACACTGTCCAGAAGTCTAAGTCATTAAGGACCCGCGCAAAGAGCGCTAAGCGTTTACTTTTTCATCATATTGCAAACAAACACTTCTAGCATGCTGGGCTACCTCTATTTTTACCTAATGGATTACCCGTCATGACCAGCCGTCGCTCGTTTATTTCAACCGTTATCCAATCTGCAGGTTTCTTAACCATCGCTTCTGCACTCCCCCTCGCAGGTTGCAGCAGCAGTGATGATGATGTCGTGAATCTAACCCCGAAAGGCACCTATTTATTTGGACAAGGTGTGGCAAGCGGTGATCCACGCACCAACAGTGTGATTTTATGGACCCGCTGTGTCCTTGCGACAGGCCGTATTGATGTCGGCTTAAATCTACAGATCGCAACCGATAGCGAATTCAAAAATGCACTGCAAACGATCCCAGTGACTGCGCTCGTCAAATATGACAATACCGTCCGCGTCAAAGTCACCGGACTTGCTGCTGACCAAGTCTACTACTATCGCTTTACTGCTGAAAACGACACCAGCGCGACTGGCATCACCAAGACCTTACCGACCGCCACCAGCACACGAGACATCCGCTTTGCGTGGCTCTCTTGCCAAGATTGGAGCATCAATCATTGGGCTGGCCTAACTTTGCTGGCAAAAGAACAACTCGACTTCGTCATCCATGTCGGTGACTACATTTATGAAACTGTAGGCGCCGCCTTCCAAGCGGGTCAAGTTGAAGCCGCACACGGCCCGATTACACTGCCTTCAGGCGGACTCAAAAGTAAAGGCGCTGGCGTCTATGCCAACACCGTTGATGACTATCGCATGCTCTATCGCACCTACCGCGGTGA
>CAYJTU010000025.1:15159-27605 GCA_964373105.1 uncultured Moraxellaceae bacterium
CGCTCGCGCTCGGAGAGCTCCCCGCGTGCTGAGCGCGCCTGCAAGGCATCCATCAAAATTTCCCCGTGATCGCCATCTGGGACGATCATGAGTTCTCTGATGACTGCTGGCAGGATCATCAAACCTATACCAACGAAAACAAACAAGAAACCACACGCCGTCGTAATGCCACCCAAGCTTGGGCCGAGTACCAGCCGATCGACTGGACCGATGTGCAATTCCAACCCGATACCACCACGGGTTTTACCAACATTCGGATTTACCGCGACTTCCGTGTCGGTCAACACATGCATTTGGTCATGACCGATGAACGTCTCTACCGCGATGATCATATTGTTGATGAAGCGACCTTTGCAAAAATGATTGGCCATGATCCGGTTAACGGTGATGACTCTACAGGATCACGCTACTTTGTGCCGCAGCAGGTTCTCAGTCAATTTGAACAAGGCAAGACTGCGGCTCTCGGACGCGCCCCCTCGATTCTCGGCACGGCCCAAACCCAATGGTTTAAAGACACGCTTAAAAACACGGATGCCACCTGGAAAATCTGGGGCAACGAAGTTGCCTTAAGCCGCATGTGGCTTGATATGCGTACGGCGGATGTTCCTGCGCAGTTTAAAAATCGCTTCGTGATCAACTGTGATGGATGGGATGGCTATCCTGCAGCGAAACAAGAACTGCTGACATATTTGCTGGATAACAAAATCAAAAACATAGTGGCGATTACCGGTGATTTACATGCCTTCCAAGCCAGCGTTGTACGCAATATCGCAGAAAATGGCCAAGGCTCGCCAGTACTCGTTGACTTTCTCGCGGCTGGGGTCAGTTCAAGTTCATTTTATAGTTACCTCAAAGCGGGTTCAGCAGGATCGCCACTAGAGGCGCTTGTCGCAACGCCCGCAACATTGGATGGCGTCATGAAACTTAATAACCCTGACTTCGCCTATGTCGATCACGATGCGCAAGGTTATGCCATTGCGACCGTTAGCAGTACGCAGATGAGTGTGACCTTCTACAAAACTGCACGACTCAACAGTGACGGCAGCTTACCTGCCAATATCCTGCTCAAGAAAACTCAGTTCACCGTTGCCAAAGACACCACAACGATAGTCGTGAAAGACAATGCCTAATTTGCTTTACTGACCGCCTTTCTTCAAAAAAAACAGACCTCAAAGGTCTGTTTTTTTTACATCATAAACTCATCAGAAATCAGGTATTACCCTTTGAGTTTATTAAACAGGTCAGAGGCTGCTTTTTTCGCATCATCGAGCTTATGCGTTGCCTCGGCTTTCAACTCATCAAACTTTGCTGCTGCTTCATCTTTAAGTTCTGCCGCTTTAACTTTGGCTTCTTCTAACTTTTGCGAGGCATCAGTTTTAAGCTGGTCGAATTTATCTTCGGCTTGTTGCAATGCACTTTGCGCATCGGTCTTTAACTGCTGGGTTGTCGATTGCGCTTCAGTTTTCAGTTCGTCTAGTTTAGCTTGTCCACCGGCTTTAAGATCAGCGGCCTTTTGTTTCGCATCATCGAGTGCTGCATTGGCTTGCTGTTTTAATGCATCGATTTTGTTATCTGACATCATCTTTCTCCAGTTAGTTTTTTAATCGCAATGATATTGAATTGACGAAACTTAAGCCTTTAGGAGCTTATGAACAGACTACGCCACCTAGAGGTTATTTCAAACGCATTTTTTGTATGATGTTTATGCACATTATTGTTAATAAGCGTGTTGTTAGAGTTTTCACACTCATTGAAATAATCTTTGCCAAAATGCTTTTACGTTGACTGAATATATCTCAGCGGGAATACCGATGAGTGCCGGACCTGAAAGAGTGCCGCCCTCTACTTCGGCCATTGGAACATTTTCACTTAGCACACTGTTTAAGCTGCTCAATTACCGCCGCGCCGCCTGTCCATTGAATACTCATCAGCGTTTTATCATCAAGCGATAGCTTGAAGCGCTGTTGGTCGCGCATGCCGTCCAGCGCTTCTGCCAAACCAGGCACGGCAAACGCAACCGTGCCGATCTCTCTAGACAGCTTGTAGTTAAACACCTGAACGACTTGGGCAGGTTCATCATCTTGCTGAAGGGTGATTCTTATCTTTTTTACATTTTTCGGTTTGGGAAGTCCTGTGCCGTAAAAAATCAGCCAAGCATCTGTCTTGGGTTGTTGAAGGCCCATGATCCCAACGACGCCCCCATCTTTACCGCCATCTGCACTTGTGTATTTGGAAAATACCGCAATACATAACTTACCATCGGGGGTGGATTTGGAGTCGAGATCCCATAGCCCTTTGGCAATCTCCTCATACTTTTTTTCTTTTGCTTGCCGCTCCTCTAAGGCTGCACTTTCTAAGGCACGAAGTTTTTCAGGGCTGAGGCGAGGAGCGGTGTTTCTAGGGACGAGGTCATAACGACCGTCACCGATGGAGTCAATGTACTCATGACGTTCACGGATATAATCGTCCATGTTGTATCCCCAACCACTTGGCGGGCTGCAGTAATCCCCATTGGACTCCATACCTATCGGGCAAGCAACCGCAGCGAGCGGCACCGCAAGCGCTGTGCCAAACAGTATTACTGACGTTTTCATTTTGGGTGTTCCTGTTTTGGCATGCTGCTGTAAGAAAGGCAACTGAGGAGAAAATCCAACTGACCCTCCTAAACTCAAACTATCAGTATCCAAAATAGCAGTCAAGAAATAATAGCAGTCTATTCAATTGCATAAATCCCACCACCACGTGAAACTGCATGAATAGAGGAAAGTCTCATAAACATCGTCTGAATCAGAATGCACAGTCATCTTATTCTTCAGATTTTCATCACAGTTCACCCATAAAAAAACAGACCCGAAGGTCTGCTTTTTACTACTCCAAACTGCCTTAGCAATTATGGCAGTAAGTGTTTTACGCCATCACGCTCTTCAGCCAACTCTTTTTCAGTTGCTGACATTTTTTCGCGTGAGAAGTCAGAGATTGGCAAACCTTGAACGATTGACCAGTCACCATCTTTGGTAGTTACAGGGAATGAATAGATCAGACCTTGTTCGATGCCATATGAGCCATCGCTGTATACGCCCATAGAAACCCAATCACCCTCTTCAGTGCCGAGTGCCCAAGTACGCATGTGGTCGATTGCAGCGTTTGCAGCTGACGCTGCTGATGATGCACCGCGTGCTTTGATGATTGCAGCACCGCGTTGTTGTACCACAGGAATGAATGTGCTTTCGTACCATGGACGCTCAACCAGTCCTTCAGCCGCCGCACCTTTAACAGTCGCTTGTGAAATGTCTGGATACTGAGTCGCTGAGTGGTTACCCCAGATGGTCATTTTTTTCACGTCATTTACAGTTGCATTGGTTTGCGCTGCAAGTTGAGCAATCGCACGGTTATGATCCAAACGGGTCATCGCAGTGAATTGACGTGGGTTGATGCTAGGCGCATTGCGCTGTGCGATCAAAGAGTTGGTGTTTGCTGGGTTACCAACAACCAATACTTTGATGCCACGGCTTGCGTTGTCGTTGATCGCTTTACCTTGTACAGAGAAGATCGCAGCGTTGGCTTCGAGCAAATCTTTACGTTCCATGCCTGGGCCACGTGGACGCGCGCCAACCAGCAATGCATAGTCTGCATCTTTGAATGCAACATTTGGATCATCAGTTTGTACGATGCCTGCCAAAAGTGGGAATGCGCAATCATCCAATTCCATCGCCACGCCTTTCAACGCTTCGAGTGCTGGGGTGATTTCAAGCAATTGCAAAATGATCGGCTGATCTTTACCCAACATATCACCTGATGCGATACGGAACAGTAATGAATAGCTGATTTGACCAGCAGCACCAGTAATGGCAACGCGGACGGGTTGCTTCATCTTTTTTCTCCAGATTGGGCAAAGATTGGTTTTAGAAATATCAAGTCTCAGGCGCATCACTTTCTATCAGCAGTGCGCTGGAGCGGACATATTGTACTTGAAGCTGCGAACTTGTGCGAGTAAGCTGACTGCTGGGTGAGGTGGCTATTTACAATAGAGTACAAAATATGATGGTTTTAGAGCCGCCCCTATCGACATTTGAGTGGCTGAGTTTCAAGCAGCCCGCCGTTCGCGATCTCGCTTTTGCACTCGCAAGCCCGCCCCTTTTAGCGCAATGGCCGAAAGAACTGACGCCTGAACAACCCATCGATTTGCCGAGCTTCGCATTCTGGCAAAAATATTATCTAAATTATATTCCACGTTTACAAGAACTTGATCTAGACCCGACTGAATTAAATCAATTCTTGGCAGAGCTACCCAGTACCAGACTCGGAATTCGCTTTGAAGCATTGTTAAGCTTTTGGCTCAAAGATCAGGCAGGTATCTGGCATGATTTCGAACTACTTGCGCAAAATATTCAATTAAAAGACCATAAACGTACCATTGGCGAAATTGATTTTTTAATTAAAAATAAATTAACGAGTGAAATTGAGCACTGGGAACTGAGCTTAAAATTTTATTTAGGCGAAGGCCAACTACAGCCTTTTGATTGGCGTGGTCTCAATGACCGGGATACTTTCGGTCGCAAAATCAAACACACCATTCAACGTCAGTTTAATGTCGAACACATTGAGCATGACACACTGGGCAAAAAAAGCATTCAAACTAGACGGGCTGTGTTTAAGGGCCGGTTGTTTTATCCCGACCCACAGCATGACGCGGCGCAACAGCATGTCGACCTGACTTGGCTAGATCCCGCCCATTTACGCGGGACATGGGGATATCACCTCCCTGCCAGCAGCATATGGAGACGGGCGGCCCGTCGAGAATGGTTAACACCCAATGCCCACCAACATGCAGAGTTCACCCCGCGCTTTTTGACGCATGGACTGTATCTTGGTTATCCGCGCCATCAAACCGACCTAAGTCCAACAATCACGCCTCTAGAGAGAATGATTCGCTTACCGAACCGAAAAACTCCTTATCTCACTTCACCTTACAGACACTGAAAATGGTAAGAATTTACTCAATAAAAACATTCAGCTGAAAAACAGATTAGTAAATTACATTCGCTTACTTGGCGTTACGTTGCAGCAACGCCACTACACTTGCGGGATAAGAACCCTTGTTATAATCTGGATTTACACATTAAGTGTCATTTATCGGAGAATATCAATGATTAAAGTTATCGCTGCTGCTGCCTTGGCAACTATGCTACTGACTGGCTGTAACACCATGAAAGGTGTGGGTAAAGATGTTTCAGCAACTGGCGAAGCCGTAACTGGCACTGCTGCTAAGACTCAAGACAAACTCTAATCAGTAGTCTTAGTGCGTAAGAACTCGCCTTCGTGCGAGTTTTTTTATGCCTAAAAGAAACGAACCTAAAGTCATATGTCCAAATGCACGATAACATATTCTGGGTTAGAGGTTCATCCACTGGCATTGAAGCGCTATACTGAATCATCGCTCAATAGCACCCTCAAGACCCCATACAAACCACCATGCCACAGCACGACTCAGCCCAGACTGCATTACAGATTCTGTCTCAAACCTTCGGTTACGATCATTTTCGTGGACAGCAAGCCCAGATTATTGAAACGGCGGTTCAAGGCAGAAATGCCTTAGTGCTGATGCCGACTGGCGGTGGCAAGAGTGTGTGCTATCAAATCCCTGCACTCCTCCGCGCTGGACTTGCCATCGTGGTTTCCCCCCTGATTGCCTTGATGAAAGACCAGGTGGATACATTGCGCGAATTAGGCATTCGCGCAGCATTTCTAAACAGTTCGCTATCGATTGCAGATCAACGTGCAGTAGAGTTGGCAATACAGACAGGTGATCTAGACCTCCTCTACGTCGCACCAGAGCGGCTGCTGAATGAAACTTTTCTGACTCGCCTTGACCAAACGCCACTGGCTTTATTCGCCATTGATGAGGCGCACTGCGTTAGTCAGTGGGGACACGACTTCCGTCCAGAATACCAACAACTGGGGTTGCTCGCCTCGCGCTATCCACAGATTCCGCGTATGGCGCTCACTGCAACAGCAGATGAACGCACCCGTACAGACATTATCCAAGTCCTAGGGCTACAAAACGCCCCCGTCTTTCTCTCCAGTTTTGATCGTCCAAATATCCGTTATAGCATCGTCGAAAAAGACAATGGTCGTAAACAACTGATCGATTTTATTCAGCAACAACCCGAAGGCTCAGCAGGCATTGTCTATTGCCTTTCACGCAAACGTGTTGAAGAGACTGCGGAATTCTTGCAGAGCAAGAACCTCCCTGCGCTGGCCTATCACGCGGGCTTACCCCAAGCAGAACGGATACGGGTACAGGATGAATTCTTGCTCGAAGAAGGCCGCATTGTCTGTGCAACTGTGGCATTTGGCATGGGGATTGATAAGCCCAATGTCCGCTTTGTCGCGCACTTGGATTTGCCCAAGTCCCTTGAGGGTTACTATCAAGAAACCGGTCGTGCAGGCCGTGATGGATTGCCTTCGGAAGCTTGGATGGCATACGGCTTAGGTGATGTGGTTTCAGTACGCCGAATGCTTGCGATGTCTGATGCACCGCCCGAAGTCAAACGCATCGAAGCGGGCAAGCTTGATGCGCTGCTGGCTTACTGTGAAACGGCCAGTTGCCGCCGCCAAGTACTGCTCACATATTTCGGGGAAACCGGTTCCAAGCCGTGCGGCAATTGCGATATTTGCTTGAACCCGCCAAGTACATGGGATGCAACCGTCGCTGCACAAAAGATCCTCTCCGCGGCAATCCGGACCGGTAATCGCTTTGGTGCTGCACATCTCGTCGATGTCCTTTTAGGTGCGGATACCGACAAGGTTAAGCAATTTGGACATCACGCGCTCCCGACCTTTGGCATCGGTCAGGATTTATCTGAGGCCACATGGCGTAACGTTATCAGACAATTGGTTGCACTCGGCTACCTCCTCCCTGATTTGGAAGGATTTGGCGGTTTGATGTGCAGTGACAAAGCTAAGGACTTGCTAAAAGGCAAAGAAACATTGTGGCTACGCGAGCTTCCACCAGTCAAAACCAAGGCCTCACGCCAAGATCGCGTCGCCAATAAAACCAGCGATTTACCGCTGGATGCGCAACTTCGTTTTGATGCGCTACGCGCCTTACGTCTATCGTTCGCACAAGCGCAGAAAGTACCGCCATATATCATCTTCAATGACGCAACCTTACGTGAAATGGCGCTCCTTGATCCAGATAGCACTGAAAAGCTAAAGCTGATCAGCGGCGTAGGTGAGCAGAAGCTTGCCCGCTATGGACAAGGCTTTCTAGATCGTTTGACCGAAGTTCGTACAGCGCCGGCAGATCAGCCCATCACATACGCAGAACCCGCTCAAGAAAAAGTGGATACCTTGACGGCGACATTAGAATTGGTCAATCGTGGACTCGACCGCAGTCAAATCGCAGATCTACGCGGATTATCGATTGATACGATTGGTGGGCACTTGCTCAAGCTTTATCAGGCAAGCAAAGTCACCAAGCATGAAATATTATTTTTAAAAGCAGAAGAATTACAGGACATTCAGATCGCTGCACAAGCGCTGAATTTAAAACCTAAACAGACTGCGACGAAAGCCCTGAAAGAAGCACTTGATCATCAATATGGCTATGCGGACCTGAATGTCGCATTGTGGCTGTGGTAGTCGCAAAACGCGTATTCGGTTTGACCTAAGGCTCACCCATCATCGAAGAGCCATATAAAAAGCGAGCTTAAAACTCGCTTTTTATATCAAAATTCATCATCTATGACTCTTAGAATAAAATCAGATTATTCCTCGGGTAGACTACACTCAAAGCTTGCGGGATCTTGTGCGCAACGCACCCGTTTAAGAATCCCCATCATTTTCTTATGATAAAACTCATCCCTTGTCAGAGTCAGTCGGGCTTCACGCATGATTTTGGTGTAGCCTAATTTATCTTTTTCAGGAAGCTCCATCCAATAACGGGCATCGATGCTTCTTTCCGCCCGATTTGCAATTGCCATCTGACGATCAACCTGCGCGGCTACCCATGTTCGGCTTTTCTGCCCAAAGCCTTCAGGAAACTTCCCAGGGCGAATAATAATATCACTGGTAAAGTGCGTCATGGGAAAGCGCACAATCGCTCCTTTAGTGCCAATGCCTTTATTCAACTCCAAAGCTTTAAATGCAAGTGCAGGTACAGCGATCACATCCACTTGACCATTGTTAAACTTACCGCCAATAGAGGTCAGATCGACAGATACGGCTTGGCCGCCTACTTTTTCAACCATGACCGCTTCAGCTTTGTCATAATCTAGTACGCCAAAGCGCTTTCCGACAACCTGCTGTAATGAGTTGATACTGCGATCATTGACGACGATATATACAGATCCTAGCGTCGAAACACCGACCACTTCATAGCCCTTATTGAGCATGAGGGGGGCTAGTTTTGGATTTGCCATCAGTGTAATCACTGACTTTGCCATGCTGTTTGACGGTAGACCACCAATTGAATCAATCGAACCTGTGAAGCTATTAAATTGTCGCGTTCTCACGCCAGTAAGAGATGCGCCATCACACTGTCCGGCTTTTAAGTCTTCACTGGCAATCCGCTCATCGGTATAAGCTTTCAATGTAATATCAGCACCCCACTGCTTTGCAGCCAGCGCATAATCTTTCATCATTGAATAAATATCGCCTTGGGTCCCCAGCGGATCAAAAACGCACATCTTTTGCGCGTACGACGACGTTGCGAGCGTAAGGAGGGCCACGCAGGCAGTAATTTTGAAGGGTCTGGTCATGAAAATTCCTTTTATAAAAATCGCATATCTTCGAACAATCCCTGCTCGACAATAGATGCACTAAATACTTTTTGCGTCATGCAAACTATCTGCCGCTATCATAAAACAACTGAGGGATAGAGTGACAGCACTAGATGATCTTTTTTGTGCTGATCTTTTTATATAACCATCTAATTCAATTTCACCGTGATAATTTCGCATACTTTCCTAAATTTAATCTAAAATATGTCTGACCATCTTAATTAAATCTTTATATGAACACTTTTCACCTCGAAGGCCGTCCACACGTCACCTTAAACAACCTCCTCAAAATTGAAGGTTGGTGCGAAAGCGGTGCCGCTGCCAAGCATGCCATTGATGAAGGCAATGTCACGGTTGATGGCCAAGTCGAACTGCGCAAGCGCAATAAAATTATTGCTAATCAAGTCGTTCGCTTTGCAGGGAATACGATTAAGGTTGTGGAGTAATTCTTAAGACTTATGCAGAAGAACCAAGTTCGATATTCAAAAAATTGTCATCTTCCATTTAAAAAGAAATCATGCCCATGTCCGCTACCCTAGATCTCACCCTTGACCTGATCCGCCGCCCCTCAGTCACGCCGATTGATGCCGACTGCCAAACCATCATGGCAGAGCGCCTTGCCAAGATCGGTTTTCATATCGAAAAAATGCGCTTTGGCGACGTGGATAATCTGTGGGCAAGGCGCGGTACAGCCGAGCCATTATTTTGCTTTGCAGGACATACCGATGTTGTGCCGACAGGCGACCTAGGCAAGTGGTCCTCTGCCCCGTTTCTCCCTGAGATTCGTGACGGACAACTCTATGGTCGCGGTACTGCCGATATGAAGAGTGCGTTGGCGGCTATGGTGGTTGCCAGTGAGCGCTTTGTTGAAGACTACCCAGCTCATCAGGGTTCAATCGCTTTTCTGATTACCAGTGATGAAGAAGGCCCGTCCATCAATGGCACAGTTAAAGTGATTGAAACGCTCGAAGCCCGTCAGGAAAAAATTAAATGGTGTCTCGTCGGTGAACCTTCGAGTACTAAAACGCTGGGTGACGTCATCAAAAATGGTCGCCGTGGTTCACTCAATGGCATCCTCACGATCCATGGTAAACAAGGTCATGTCGCCTATCCGCATCTGGCCAACAACCCCATCCATCGCGCAGCGCCAGCAATCACGGACTTAAGTCGTGAAGTCTGGGACAACGGCAATGCCTTCTTCCCAGCCACGACTTTCCAAATCTCGAATATCAATGCAGGCACGGGCGCAAATAATGTGATCCCTGCGGATATTGAAATTGTCTTTAACTTCCGCTTTTCAACCGAAGTCACCGCTGAGCAACTTAAAGCACGCACCCACGCGATTCTTGATCAGCATGGCTTACACTATACCTTGAACTGGTCTCTGTCAGGATTGCCATTCTTAACGGCTGAAGGAGAGTTGGTCGCCGCGGCTCAAACGGCGATTCGCGCTATCGCAGGCATCGACACCGAGCTCTCAACCAGTGGCGGCACCAGCGATGGGCGCTTCATAGCACCGACGGGTGCTCAAGTACTTGAACTTGGCGTCTTGAATGCAACGATCCATCAAATCGATGAGCGCGTCGATGTCGCATCATTAGAGCCGTTGACCGATATTTATCAGCGCATCTTAGTTGAATTACTGGCGTAATCGCTTTCGACTTGATTTGAAAAGCCGACTCAAATACGTCGGCTTTTTTTCGCAAAACTGAGATTTCCAGCACTGAATTTTAGACTGAACCACTTGCCCTAAGCTCGCGCTCAATCAACTCCAAATCTGGCACGATCCACACTTGATCTTCATGCTGGACATATTGATAGACATATTGATTCGCCGCGTGGTTCTTCAATCGAGCATCAACGTGATCAATATCCTTCATGGCCGAAATACGAATTTTACGGGCTTCCGGCGCAGCTGTCACTGCAAACGCGTAGTGCAAACCATCTTCGACACCTTCGATTATCAGCGCATGGGTACGCGGACCAGTGGCTACAGAGATCAGTGGAATCCTCTTTTGCTGCCAATCGAGATAGATATCGCTGGCCTGTGATGGATTGAGCTCCACGACATCAAGTACCAGTGATTGCGGGATAACACTGAAAACATCGCTATCTATGCTTAAAACATAGAGTTCTAGGGTTCCAGATGTTGTGATCAAACTCATCGTTTGATTATAATTTTGATCTTGTGTTGCTTGAGTCACTGTAGATTTAATTCCGCTCATTGTTGCCGTCCCTGACGCACCATTTTGATTTAATCAACCGAAATGGATTGCTCATTAATAAACTGTTGTAAATGCTCTGCCAAAACTTCAGGGCTGCCATTAAAGCTCACCTTTCCCGATGCGCGCACTTGATCAGGCTGACTTGCACACACACATGATGATGCCGTTTGCGCCCAAATCACACCATGCACACCAAGTACATCATCAACTGCAGCACTGCCATCGTCTCCCATCCCACTAAAGACAATCGTCATCAGACGAGGCCCAAAGGCCTCAGCCGCTCGGCGCATAACTTCATTAATCGAAGGCTGATAATGACCTGGCCATGGTTCATATTTGACGGGATCTGTTTCAATTTGTTCAAACGCAAATACCTCGCCATTTGCGCCAAAATCAATTTGACGCGCTGCCGGAACCAACAAGACATGTCCCGCTTTCAAAAATAGACTCGGCTGCGGTACACCATCTTGTTCAATAAACTTCTGCTCTGTATCAAACTGCCAGGCGTTGTGTCGGCTTAAAACACGCGGTAACACGGACTGCATATTGGGGTCGATATGTTGCACCAATATAAAAGTCACCGGCACACTTACGGGCACACGATCCAAAAATCGTTTCACCGCTTCAGGTCCACCCATCGAAGCCGCTAAAATACATACATATTGCCAATCGGCAGAAAAGATATCATTAGCTTCATCAGCAGGATTCAAGTTGATAGCACTGTTTTCACTGTTATTTTCATTAATTCCTTCATGACTGCTTTCATCAAAGTTTTGATGCAATGGATGACCAACCTGTCCCTTGCCTTTCACGCTCAGCACAGATTGATCATCGTGGCCCTCCGTGGCCATGCATACAAACTCATCCTCAAGTTTTAATGCGACTATTTGCTGTGACTCTGCGACGTCATCTGGCCATGCATGCTCAATGATTTCGGTCAATAATGGCGGCGCATTGCCTAAAAATTTAGTCACCTTATCGCTTAGTGTCTTGACCCAATGCGCATATGCCTTCTGATGAACCGGAGAAGGTGCTCTCGTGATTCCGATCATCAAAGGAGCATCATCCCCGATCAAGTCTAAGACCTGATCATCATGCTCTACATCCAATAACCATAAGCTGGGTAATAGATCACAATGCTCAGCTTTTAGACGATTGGAATGGATATTGTGCAGCACGTCGAATCCACAGCGCATCATGGCATCGGCCAAAGCAATTCGTTGCAGCGGATTATCCGCCACAATGAAAAGCTGAGGTGAGTCCGAATACATCATAGGGCGGCCACTATGCAATCGTATCTGTAGAAGCTGACGCCGCCAAAAGCTCAGAGATATTTTCAAGCAATATCTGCTCTTGGAACGGTTTACCCATATAGCCATTCACACCAGCACTGAATGCACGCTCACGGTGTTTTTCACCCGTCCGTGATGTAATCATG
>CAYJTU010000026.1:0-6274 GCA_964373105.1 uncultured Moraxellaceae bacterium
TATTTCACATAAACAGTGCATCATTTTCACCTAATTTAGGTAAACTTGTGAATCAACAAACTGTTATGTCTTGTGCTATGCCTGTATCTACTCCGTTATTACCCGACTCTAACCATCCTGAGCTTTTGCTTCCAGAACTCATTCGCTGGTGCGATCAGACCTTATCGGCCACTCAATTTAAAGATTATGCGCCAAATGGATTGCAAGTTGAAGGCAAACCAAAGATTTGCAAAATCGTCACAGGCGTTACAGCCAGTCTAGCGCTCATTGAGGCGGCAATTGCAGCAAAAGCAGATGCGGTATTGGTTCATCATGGCTATTTTTGGAAAGGGGAAGATGCCTGTTTAACGGGCATGAAAGGACATCGGATTCAGCGTTTGTTTCAACATCATATCTCCCTGATAGGTTATCACCTCCCCCTGGATGCACATCCTGAACTGGGTAACAACAAAGCCTTTGCTGATCTAATGGGATTTACCACCACATCGGGATTAGATCCCAGCGAAAAATATCCGATCGGCAATGTTGGCTACTGTGCCCCCCTCACAGTGACTGCAATGAGCGACTTGCTTGAGCTGCGATTAGGTCGCAAACCACTACATCTTGCAGGCGGCCCCGACGTGATTCGTAAAGTGGGTTGGTGCACAGGTGGTGCTCAAGGCTTTCTCTCACAAGCCGCCCTTATGGGCTGTGATGCCTATTTTTCAGGTGAAGTGAGCGAACGGACTTTTCACGAAGCTGCGGAACTCGGCATCCACTACTTTGAATGCGGACATCATGCAACCGAACGCGGTGGTATTGAGCGCTTAGGACACGCCATCGCGCAAGCGTTTGGAATTGATGTGGAATTCATTAATATCGAAAATCCCGTTTAACATCATCGTTTAATACCATTGCAAATCGTCCATTTTTTGGGCTTTAGCAACACAAACACACATATCACGCCTTGCCAAAGCGAGGTCGTTGGGGCAAGGTATCGGGGCGCCCTAAATTGATCATAGACCCTTAAAAACGAGCGCCTATGGTCTAATCAGGGCATCCAATCTTTTTCATTAACCTGTCTATCTTAAGGAATCTATCATGGCAGTTCTCGTTGGCAAACCAGCCCCAGATTTTACCGTTGCAGCCGTATTAGGTACTGGCGAAATTGTTGATACATTTAATTTCGCTGAAGCAACTAAAGACAAATACGCACTCGTATTTTTCTATCCCCTCGATTTCACTTTCGTATGTCCATCAGAATTGATCGCGCTTGATCATAAAATTCCTGAATTCAAAGCACGTGGTGTAGAAGTGGTTGGTGTTTCTATCGACTCACAATTCACGCACAACGCATGGCGTAATACCCCAGTAGACCAAGGCGGTATTGGTCCAGTGAAATACACCTTGGCTGCTGATACCAAGCACGAAATTGCTCAAGCTTACGATGTTGAATCAGCAGGTGGCGTTGCATTCCGTGGTGCATTCATCATCGACAAAAACGGTATTGTCCGCTCACAAATCGTGAATGATTTGCCACTCGGCCGTAGCATGGATGAAATCCTGCGTATCGTCGATGCGCTGCAATTCACTGAAGAAAACGGCGAAGTATGCCCAGCAAATTGGAAAAAAGGCGATGCAGGTATGACGGCATCACCAGAAGGTGTTGCTGCTTACTTAGGCGCAAACGCTGACAAACTATAAGTCAACAATGTATATCGTCAGTGCGTTATAACATCAAGCGATATGCATTACAGAACAGCTCAGAACATGTTCTGAGCTGTTTAAGTTATAATGATTTTAATAACTAGTGTACATGAATGGTTCAAGTACTTGAAATGCGTCAAATCGTTGTTCAAGCCCTTAAACTGTTTATCAAGATACTGCTTATCAAGAAACAACAGCCAAAAGATTCTTTTTGAATCACAGCCAATTTTAAGGAAAGCATCATGTCAGAGATTACTCTACCAGCGTTGCCATACGCCAAAGACGCACTCGTCCCTTATATCAGTGCAGAAACACTCGAATTTCATCACGGCAAACATCATCAGACTTATGTCACTAACCTGAACAACCTGATCAAAGATACTGATCTTGCAGGTAAGTCACTTGAAGAAATCATCTTGATCTCTGCAAAAGATGCCAGCAAAGCAGGTGTATTCAACAACGCTGCTCAAATCTGGAACCACACCTTCTATTGGAACAGCATCACGCCAAATGGCGGCGGTGAGCCAACTGGCCCGATCGCAGCTAAAATTACTGAAGCATTCGGTAGCTACGACAAATTCAAAGAAGAATTCAAGCAAGCTGCATTGACTCAATTTGGTTCAGGCTGGGCTTGGCTGGTTGCTGATCAAGTCAATGGCGCATTATCAATTGTTAAAACTGCTAATGCTGATACACCACTGGCCCACGGTAAAGTTGCAGTATTGACTGTAGACGTATGGGAACATGCTTACTACATCGACTATCGTAACCGCCGTCCAGACTACGTGACCACATTCCTCGATAAACTGGTCAACTGGGAATATGCAAACGCAAAACTCGCAGGTCAGCCTGCAGGTATCGAAAAGTAATATAAAGTGGTCATCACAATCATTTTATGATTGCCGATCCCTTTAAATACTTTGAATGACAGGCTGCTTCGGTAGCCTGTTTTTTTATGCTGATTAAGAATATAGAAGATTGGATAAAATATCATGCGCGCACCCTATATCACGCCCGAAGGATACAAGCGCTTAAGTGATGAACTGGACTTCTTGTTCCGTGTACGTCGACCAGAAGTGACACGTGCCGTGAGTGAGGCGGCGGCAATGGGTGACCGATCTGAAAATGCAGAATACATCTATGGTAAGAAAATGCTGCGCGAAATTGATCGGCGTATTCGCTTCCTACAAAAGCGCCTACCCGATCTAAAAATAATCGATCGACTCCCTGATGATCCTTCCAAAATTTACTTTGGCGCATCTGTAGAACTCGAAAAAGACGATGGTGAAATCATCAATATTCGCATTGTCGGTTCAGATGAATTCGACCCTGCACAGCACTGGATCAGTATCGAATCACCCTTAGCACGCGCTTTAATTGGCAAAAAAGTCGATGACGAGGTAAATATTTTGTTACCGGACAATAGTCACGCAAACTATTACATTATAAATTTTAGGTACAATTTATCAATTAGTTAAAAACACCAACCAGAAAAACAATTGTAAAATTTTTGAAACAAATTCATAAAATACGCATAAAAAACATACCGTTTATCCAAAAAAGCATGACAATTACCTTCTGAATCTGCATACTGCCCCCCACTTAAATACCGTCACTTGTGACGCTATGCGATGCCGAACCGAGCCATACCGTGCACGATGCACTTTTTTTTAGCATCGTTCCGATACCTGACTGCTGGAGACACCCATGCGCCCCATTTCCGATTGGTTAGCCTTAAGGCCTGCCTTTTTTTCTTTAAACAACGATTCGAATCGACAGAGAAAGAACCGTTCAAATTCAGAACAAATAGAGACATCACACACTTATCCCTTCTCCAAAAAAGCCGCCTTTAATACCCTTAAAAAACCTGTATTAGTCAGCAGCTTAATTATTGCTGGATTATCGCTACAAGGTTTTGGTGAGGCTACACAACTCGATCAAGTCATCGAAAGCCAAAAACTCCGCGTAGTCAGCGTAGGTGGCGACACCACATTTTTCAGTCGCGATAGCTTTTTACATGGCTTTGGCTATGAAATGTCACGCGAATTTGCACGTGACCTCAATGTTAAATTTGAATTTAAACAAGTTGCCAGCACTGCTGCCGCACTTGATATGATCAAGAAAGGTAAAGCCGATATTGCACTAACGACAGCAACACCTGCCCAACTTCAAAGTAAATCATTGGCATCGGTAGATCTGACCTGCGGAAACACAAAAGTATTAACGGCCCAAGGTTTGGATCCTGCTTTGAATTGGGCTTTCCGCGACGGCTTAGACCCTCTTGTGGGCAGTAGTAATGGTTTTGTATGCGAACAACGTCAAATCGGTAGTACAAAGCAACTCGCGGCTTTTTATAGCCGCACGATGATGAATGATCACGTCGAACGCACTGCATTTGCACGAGCACTTTCCACGCGATTACCGATACTCAAAGCGTCCTTTCAATCTAATGCCAAACAGCAGAAGCTGGACTGGCAACTCCTTGCAGCAGTGAGCTATCAAGAATCTCATTTGGTGCCAACTGCGATCTCACCAACAGGTGTGACTGGGTTAATGATGCTGACCCAAGGGACAGCAATGCAGATGGGGATCAAAAACCGTCAAGATCCCGTTGAAAGTATCAAAGGTGGAGCGCAATATCTTAAGCTCATGCAAGACCAATATCTCAGCATTCCCAACCCTGATCGTTTGTGGTTTGCACTTGCTGCGTACAATATGGGCCAGGGTACTTTAGAGCGTGTGCGTACCGCGCTTAAGAAAACTGGAAAAAACCCAAATAGCTGGGCAGATGTTTTTCAATATCTAGCTGACAATAAAGCCAAAAACTCTCAATATGGTCAGTGCATGCACTATGTCACCCGAATTCGTGGTTACTTAGAAACCATCAAGCAAGATCGTAGCTTGACGAGAATCTAACGCTAACAGAGCTTTATATTTCTTCAACTAAAGCGCTAAATGAGATCATCTCACTTAGCGCTTTTTTTGCATGGTGGTGACCATTTATCGTCCTCATTGACGCTGTATCATATTCAAGTAGAAGTCCTGCTTGAATGGTTTTAAACTGTCACCATCAACCTATACATATGAACTACTTTTTTCAGATCGCGCTTAGATATCTAATTTAAGAGGATTTTAATGATGAAAAGTTTATTAAAAATTATAATTGCAGGTCTGTTGACCATTCCCATTTTTGCGAGTGCCTACGTCGGCGTATCCGTCAATGTGGGGCAGCCTGGATTCTATGGCCAAATTCATTTGGGTGATGCCCCGCCTCCGCAGCTCATCTATGCACAGCCGATGTGGATAGAGCGTCGCCCCGTTGAATTAGCCCCTATTTATCTCCACGTGCCCTATGGACATGCCAAACGCTGGCGCAGTTATTGTGGCCGTTATCGCGCTTGTGGACGACCTGTATATTTTGTGCGTGATACTTGGTATGACCGCGTTTACGTCCCTCATTATCGCCAAAGGCATGAATATCGTGACGGTTACTCAGGCTACCGTGGAGAGAAACAAGAGAAGTGGGATAAACATGCAGACAAAGACAGAGAAAAAGGCTGGAAGCATGATAAGGGACATGGCCGCTAATCGAAGGCTGTGGTAATCATAACGCCTCATAAAGAGGATGATCTAAAGCATCCTCTTCGGCTCCTATTAAAGCAATGTTTGCTGCTTCATGCGTTCCAAGATACGTTGCGGCGCTTGACTCTGGTCGTTCATGGCATGGACAGGTAAATAAAAGGTTTGCTCAAAAACATACTGCCCTGCCATCGCCGCATGAGAAACATGGTCGGTAAATACAATCCATGTACTGCCGGCAGGAAAATCGTAGGCCAAATGCTCTACCGTCGCCTGATAGGCTAAATCCGCTTTCATCCCATCGTGCATGCGCAGCATATAGTGATCATAGTCACTGCGACGGCTTTTGGTTAAACCAACGGCATTTAGGAAACCACTGACACCCCACGCCGGACTTGCAATATGCGGAAGAAAACGCTGAGCAACCTTTTCAAAAGACTCACCCAGTCGCCATGAGCGTGGCTTGCCATGAGGGTTAACATTGGTAAATATACGTAAGATCCGCTTATCCTGCACAGGTGTTGCTGGAAAACTATCGACATGAAGACGGGTGTCATCCTTACGCCATGACGTCGTACGGCCTGCTATCTCTAGAGGACGATAACTGGTACGAGATTGAATTAAATCTTGCGCGTATTGAGGAAAGAGATGATCCATTAGCCCTTTAGCTGAAGTTGCATAACGCTGCATCATGGTCTGCAACAAAGCACTTGCCTCAGCCTCCACGATACTCCCCTGCACTTTTCCCGTCTTCGGGTCGAAGCTCACATTCTTACTCTTGCCGATGATTGACGGCGATAAAAACTGATTTTCGGCTTCACTTAAAGCAAAGTGGAGTTGTGGGAGTATGAGTACATCCCCTTGCTCAAGTGAACGTACGGCTTGGTCAGTCAACTCTTTAGAAAAAATTTGATTCCGGGCAGCGGTCGGCAGGTCAAAGACAGCACTCATAGCGGTCACTCTCGTTCAATGTATTAGCATCATAATGGTATCAAAGAATCAAGAGAAA
>CAYJTU010000026.1:6284-26896 GCA_964373105.1 uncultured Moraxellaceae bacterium
ATTTCAAGAAATGACATGTTGGGACTTATGTTTTTGGCTTCATACTCAACCATCAATCGGTTGCTCTGGCGTAGAGAGAATAAGCTGATAAAAACCTAAGTCTAACCAACGTCCAAACTTAAATGCAACCTGCTCAATGGTACCTGAATGCTTAAATCCCAACTTTTCATGCAGCGCAATACTGGCTTGATTGGCGATATCAATGCCGCCAATCATCACATGAAGCTGCTGTTTAGTCGCGCATTCAATTAACCGATTTAGAAGTATCTTTCCAAGCCCTTTACCCCGGTGATCCTGATGCACGTATATCGCATGTTCAACCGTATACTTATAGGCTGCCCACACCCGAAACGTGCCATAGCTGGCAAAACCCATCAACTGCCCAGCTTCATCGGTTACCCCGATCACAGGAAAGTTCCCAGTCTGCTTGAGCTGAAACCAGTCCTGCATATTCTCAAGCGTTCTTGACTTGTAATCATAGAGCGCTGTTGAGTTTGCAATTGCTTCATTAAAAATATCAAGAATCTGTGTTGCATGTAACTCATAAGTGCATGTGACAAAATGCATCGTATACCAACCTCATATCAAGCAAAAAGGGAGTACCCGAGAGAATCAAATCCAAGAAATAATAACGAAACGATCACCACACCGATTTGATGTGTTCTTGATGTGGGTACTTATCGTATAGTATAAGCCGCTTTATATCATCAATCAGGATCAAACATTATGGCAGCGACTAAACCTGCAATTGAAATCGAAACCGCCGCTAATCCAACATTATCGGTAATATGGCTACATGGTTTAGGTGCTGACGGTAATGATTTTGTACCGATTATTCCAGAGCTTGGACTGCCTAAAGGCACGGCCATTCGTTTCATTTTTCCCAACGCGCCAGTGATTCCTGTCAGTATCAATGGCGGATATCTGATGCCGGCCTGGTATGATATTTTAACCTTAGATGGCAACAGTCGAGTTGTCGACGAAGCCGGTATTATTGCAACCAGGAATCTCGTTCGCGCACTCATTACGCAAGAAAATGCACGCGGCATTCCCACTGAGCGAATCGTGATTGCTGGCTTCTCCCAAGGTGGCGCTATAGCGTATACCACTGGCTTAACACATCCACAAAAGCTGGCAGGGATTATCGCTCTCTCGACCTACATCCCTTCAGCCTCGCTTATCAATACAGAATTCAATCAGGCGAATCAAAACACGCCGATATTTGCAGCGCATGGCCGTCAAGACGATGTAGTTCGTTTAAGTATGGGTGAAGCCGCACGGGATACGGTACAGCAATTGGGCTGCCGTATCGTTTGGCATACCTATCACATGGCACACTCGGTCAATTTAGAGGAAATTAAAGCGATTGGAGCATGGCTTGTTGAGCGTGCTACCGAGAAAATGGAATAAGAAGAGCATAAGGGCCGAACAAAAAAAGTCAGGCTGATTTTTTTTGTTCGATCTCATCAGCAACAAGTCTTTTTTCTAAGTAATCCAGTACCAGTTCACGCGTTTTTCCCAACCAACGTGTCGGTTTAGCCATCGCTACGATCATACTGATATGATTGACCTTAGGAATGACGACAGTTTCTACTGGAACTTTAGCGCGCTCTAACGCACGCTTCATTTTTAGCATGTTCTTGATACCCACCAACTTATCATTTTCTGCAACCATCAAATAATGCGGCGGTGCATCGGGTCGCACATGACGATCCGGCATAACCCCTTCAGGATGCAAATGTGCAGGAAATGCGATCTTACTCTGGTACTGTCGATAATCGAATGAGTAGGGTCCCGCTAAACCAATGACGGCTTTAATCGCAGTCGTTGGTACATGGCTGTTACGCCAGAATCGTACATCATCCACCGCGACAACGGCATTAAAAGCACCTGCCGAATGCCCCATGACAAAGAGTTTATTGGGATCACCACCATATTCGGCAATATGTTGATAAACCCATGCGATAGCACTGACAGAGTCATTGATAAAATCTGGATAAATATTCTTGGGCGCCAAGCGGTAATCAATGACGACCGTTAGATAGCCCGCTTGAGCAAGACTACGACCGATAAAACCATGGCCTTCTTTTTCACCATGTTGCCACGACCCCCCATGAATGAAAATCACAACGGGTAAGCCATGCTCAGCATGGGATGTTAAATTCGAAGGAAGATTGGTCGGCTGATAAATGTCCAAAAATTGACGCTGATGCGTCCCATAAGCAATTTTTTTATGAATCTTCAACCCTTGCATGGAAGATAAAGCACTTAACACCTTGGCCGGTGAATAAGCAAATACGCCAACGATCACACCACCCAAGGTGCCAATAATTGCCGCTTTCGATAATCCCGATAATTTAGACACTTGGGGTAAGCGTAACGATTTACTCATAATCTAACCTAAATAACTGAAAAAAGATTCAACTATGCAGACGCAGACATCTACCCCGATCATGACTGATGCAGACTCATTATTGAAGTAGATTATTTAGGCAAACTGGTCGTGCTGAAGCTCGAAGAACCCGTAGCAATCAGGGGCTGTGTAGACACCATCGGATCAATCGCAACCGGTGTTGTCACTGTGTCGCTGTTCAAACTCGTGCTATTGACGACTGCCGCACTGCTCAAAGGTTTATTTTCAACTGGTGTTGAAGGCTGTATGGATGGTGCAACTTCAGGCAAGACATCAATTAATGATACAATTTTTGCGATACTCGATGTACGCTGCAGTGTATCAATGAGCCATTCAATATCACTCTTCGGTAGCTTACCCATCAAGTAAACCACATTGTTCTCTGTCACAACCTTGACACGAGAATCTTTAAAGCCTTTGAGCAATAAGAAATTCTTACGCACTGTCGCCGTGGTAATTCCATCTTGCACAATTTGCGCATAGCCAATTTCGTCACCCACCGTCAGATAGTTTTGCACGGCTTTGACATCACTCATCGCTTTCAAGTTATCTTCTGCAACTTGCTTCAGATGAGCATCAGGGACTTGACCAGTCAACAACGCAACACTATGAAAACTGGTGATATTGACGCGTGACTGCTTAAAGCGTGAATCCAGCTTATACATATTGATACTGGCCGTACGCTCAATAGAGTTATCCAATAAAACTTGGCTAAAGGAACGATCACTGGATTCGATACCGACTGGCTGGGTACCCGTGTTCGCAGCAATAAATGAACTACAACCGGTCAGGAATAACGTTGAAGACAGCACAGATATAGTCGTGACTTTCGAGATGCTCGTTGCCGTTGCAAAACTAGTCGTCTTTAAAAGTGCGTTTGTTTTGGCGAACATGTTTTTCCAAACGAGTGCTATACGTTTGCTTTTCTCCGCCTTTTGGACTTTGGAGAGCCGTTTAAATCGTTGCATTCTCGCCTCTTTATTTTTTAGATCAATTTGAATTAAATCTGAATTCTTCGAATCCTGCATATCTCGCCTCTACATCCATCCATTCATCTCTAGCCTCAAGTCTAACAAAATAGTCTCGCTGAAAATGCGTTGATTGTGTTAAATCCCTAGGATAATTTGCACGAATGGAGATCTGGTATGGAGATCGAGATTTTTTTAATGGGTCACTATACTGCGTAGAAAGCCCCCTCTATCCAATTCATCTTTAACGTGGATGAAGTTGCGTCACCCTCTTTCACTTGCTGACTCTCAACTGCGATGACATCAAAACGACAATCATAGGACTCAAATTGGGAGAATTTTTGTAGAAATAAAGCCGCTGTTTTACTGATTTTACGCTTTTTTGCAAAGGTTACACTTTCTTCTGCCCCACCAAATAGACCGGGCCTGCGCACTCGAACCTCAACAAAAATGAGTAAGCGATCTTTCACCATAATCAAATCTATCTCACCTACTTTGCCATGAAAGTTCTGAGTGATCAGCCGATACCCCTGCTCCTGTAAGAAAACTAAAGCACACTCTTCAGCGTGCTGGCCCTTGGTGTGGGTCGGGCTCGTAGAGCGTCCAACAGTCATTCTGAGCTCGGTTTAAATTTAATGAGGTCTATCATCAAAAAAATCCTTTTAAATGAAACCTAGTCTTTAGGAATCAGACCACCGGAAGTTGCCTGAAAACAAATGGGTACGCGATTAATATCTTGATGATTCAATGTAATTAATCCCGTCCGACCAGCAAACTTTGCACTCAGTGCCTGATCTCGAATGAGCAATGCAATCTGCCAAGAATCAGCACCAAATGCGCGTAAGCGCTGTACGTTACTCTGCGCTGGTTGGCTTTTATTTAAGGCATTAAGTTCTGGCCAATCAGCTCGAAGTAAGGCTGGAGTATCACAAAACTGCACACCTGTTGGGACAGGCAATCGGCGATCGAATGCGAAAGCAGGAATATAAACATGCGTTTTGGGAAGTTTTTGCTGACTGACCCACTGGGCATCGCCCAAAACCAGTAAACCCTGATTTATCGGTAAGCTCGTAGGAACAGTCTTTAGATCGACAGTTTTTAGTTTTCCCGATCTGAGCAATGCCTCTTTAAAGCGCTGCCCCCCTGTAAACTTTGATTGAGTCACAATCGCTAGCTGTGTGACACTATCACCTTGAATGGTTTTTAATAAGGTAAGAGCATCTTCATCGGGTGCAAGCGCGAATTGCCAGACATTGTGCTGAGTCTGAGCTACTTGATTCAAAGCCAATATAGGCACTTTAGGTGATAAATTGACAAGTTCTCCGACTTGTTCTCGAGCTAAAGGACCAATCACGAGCTCTGTATCAGATTTAACCTCTTTTGCAAGTAAGATATCCATCGGTTGATCACTGCTGTCAACAAAACGCAGCACAGGACGCTGTGTTCCGGCATAATACGCGGCAGACAATCCATCTTTAATACTCTGAGCTGCAGGTGCAAGTGCACCGCGCTCAGGAAGTAGCACCAATACTTCCGCTTGAACCGATGAAACCCCGCCGAGTATGGGTAATATCAGGCTAAAACAAAGTTTCTGTGATAAGGTTTTGCGCATCACCGCTCACTCCTGTTGTAAATTGTCTGAATATTTTTCATTATTTATGTTAAAAATTTATGCCGTTCAAACGTAACAATGCGTTATGAACTCTAACCAAATGCCATGTTCTGATTATAGTTTAATACTAATCAAAACATCACGTTAATCATGGAATTTTATATCTTATGGCTGGAACTCTCTACGTCGTTGCCACGCCCATAGGCAACTTTGATGACTTCTCACGTCGCTCAGAACAAACGCTCAAATCCTGTCAAATCATTGCAGCTGAAGATACCCGTCACTCAGGACATCTACTCTCTGCTTATAGCATCAATACCCCTACAACCGCATGTCATGATCATAATGAAGGACAAAAAGTTCCTGAGCTAATCGCACGACTGCAGCAAGGTGATCACATTTCTTTAATCAGCGATGCAGGGACACCACTGATCAGCGATCCTGGATTTAGGCTAGTGCGTGCTGCACATGAAGCAGGCATCAAAGTGGTGCCCGTACCCGGTGCATGCGCTGCTATTGCTGCACTCTCTGCTTCAGGACTTCCCAGTGATCGTTTTAGCTTTGAGGGTTTTTTACCCGCAAAAACGCATGCCCGAAAACAAACCTTGGAAGGACTTAAAAAAGATACCCGCACATTGATATTCTACGAAGCGCCGCATCGAATCGTGGATAGTTTGTCTGACTTTATCGAAGTTTTTGGTAACAACCGTGACGCATGTCTTGCACGTGAAATCACTAAAACCTTTGAAACAATTAAGAAATCTACGCTTGGCGAGTTGTTAAGTTTTGTACAAAATGATAACAATCAACAACGCGGTGAAATTGTGTTGGTCATTGGAGGTTTTTCAGCCGAACAAGAAGTTGAGAATACGGAAGTCACGGATAAATTGTTAAAGCGATTATTGCAAGACTTATCCGTTAAAGCGGCTGCTCAACTTGCTGCCGAACTCACCGGACTTAAAAAAAATGAACTCTATCAACGGGCATTGTTATTAAAAGATGCTTAGAAAAGTGAACGCTTCTTGAGCCGCATCCACAACCGTCCAATCTAAAGAAAAACGATTTTCGCTGAATAATTTAAACGACTGCAACGTAATCGTTCACGTTGCAGACAAGCGACCTCTATTAATCGCGGATGCTCTCATCGGGGGGTACTTCTTGAATACGTCCTCCTTGTGCGAGAAACCGCTCAAGCTCATCAGCTAATCTCTGACGTTCATCGCGTTTTGCACTTGGAGATAAGCTCTCTGCTTGAGCAACATCATCAGGTGCTGGACGTCCTTCACCATCGCCTTTGCTGGCGCCCGCCGCAGCATCAACATCGCCTTCGTCTGATGCGACAACCGCATCGACATCATCAATGCTATCGTCATCCGCGGTTTCATCCGACGGATCAACACCTTCATAATCATCGCTATATTCAGTACTGCTCATCTACCTCTCCTTTTACGACTTACCTAACGCTTTTTTCACAACGACCCAACTTCCACGCTTTATATCATATCTCGATGCCATATAGCACCGATTTTAAAGCATCAAATTGATGGTTTTACTTTATCAAGCTGTCATCCTAAGTGCTAGTCTTGTCTATTATTTGAAACAATGTTAAAACGCTAGCGAACCAATTTTAATGAATAATCAGGATGGCATCCGATAACGGGTTTCCTTCACAGAAGTCCGTCCACTTGCTTGCTCACCAATGGCGTGACGCACACGCGCTAAGTTTGCAATCGCATGCATGCCTTCACCGCGCAGCCACATCATCCATTGTTGATCCGAACTCTGAAGCCAGCCGAGTAATGACAAACCATGCATCATAATGCTGTTAGGCAGTTTACGTGTCCGCTCATAACGTTTAAGTGTCTGCGAATGGCCCCAAAGCCCTCGCTCATGATCATGTAATAACGCATCAACGAGAACGGCCGCATCCAAGCAACCGAGATTGACACCCTGCCCTGCCATGGGATGGATCACATGCGCAGCATCCCCCACCAAGACCAATCCATCCACGGTATATTGCTTGGCTTGTTGGGCTTTGAGAGGGAAAATACCGCGTGACTCGATCGTATCAACTTGTCCGAGCATATAGCCACTGGCATGCGCAAGTGCTGCGCATAAGGCATGATCACTTAGCGCCATCATATCCTGCGCATCATTGGCTGGCAGCGTCCATACCACTGATTGCCAGCGATCCTGTTCAGATTCAGCTTGATCAGGTAGATTGGCGAGGGGCAAAAAAGCGAGGGGCCCTGTGGGTAAGAAAACTTGTCTAGCAATGCCTAAATGGGGCTTTTCAGTTCGAATCGCACAGGTGACAGCCATCTGTTTGTAATCAAGCAATTCTGTCTGGATACTTGCAAATTGGCGAACCACTGAACCCGCACCATCCGCACCAATCACCAAGGGGGTCAGGTATTGATCGCCACTCGCAAGCGTCACCAGCCATTGATGACTCAGCCGCTCCAACGATTTCAAGCGTGTTGATTGTAAATAATCCGATCCAAGCTGCGCTTGCATGACTTGTTGCAGGGCTAAAGACAACACTCCGGGTTCGACCATACTGCCCAATAACGGTTGAGACTCATCAACTATCGACTGGTCGTTGAATTCATCAGCACTGCCAAAATTCAATATGCCACGACCATCCCGAGACCAGACTTGCATACCTTGGTAGGGCGCGTGGCGTTGCACACGATCCCACACATTGACACGCTTTAAAAGACTAAGACTGGCTGGACTGAGTGCCCAGACTCGCGCATCCCGTTTCGCCAATATGTCTTGCGTACGCGGGGTCTCCGTTAATGCGGGTGCCGCATCAATGACCAAGGGCTTTACACCCGCCTCAGCCAGTAGCAGTGCGCATAGTCCCCCGACTAAACCACCGCCCACGATCACGACATCGACGGTTTGAGGAGCTATCATCATACTTTGAGCCCCATCGCATAATTTGCGACCAATTGCTTGGCACCTGGGATCACATCAAAGGCAAACAACCCAGTATTTCTAGCCAGTTTCAAAAAAGGATTATTATTACTAAACCCACGCACAATCGAGTCGCAAAAACGGATCACCCGTTTTTGATCTGTTAAGCGTGATTGTTCATACGCTTTAAGCACAGCTGCCTCACCGAGATCTCTGCCATGCTGTGCCTGATGAGATAAGGTTTGCGTCAATACTTGAGCATCACGAATACATAGATTAAAGCCCTGTCCCGCAACTGGATGCAGGGTATGCGCCGCATTGCCCATCAGCACGACCCGACCTGCAACCTGACGATCAGCCAAGACTTGTGATAAAGGATACGCAAAACGTTGACCTGTTTTTTCAAAGCGTCCTGCACGATTAGCAAATGCCGTTTGCAGCGCATCTAAGAAATGTTGATCATTTTCGCTACCCAGCCAGGCTTGCTCTGTACCTTTCGGGACTGTCCAGATAATAGAGCGACGATTCTCTCCACACAAAGGGAGCAAAGCCAGCGGACCTTGCGGTGCAAAACGTTCAAAGGCTTGCTGCTCATGCGGTAAACTGGTTTGAACCGTGGTGACTAACGCCACTTGACCATAATCATGCTCATCAACACCTATGCCCAGTGCACGACGACAAAACGAATCACGCCCATCGGCTGCAATGAGTGCGGGCGTTTTAACACTGAAAATTTCACTCACACCGTCGAGATTTTTGGTTGCTTGAATCGTCGCAAACTGATCATCTTGAGTGAGATGTGTGACGTTTACGCCATCAATCAGCGTAATGAGGCTGCTTGCACGAACTTGAGCCAATAGCACTCGACCCAACCAAGCATTCTCAATCACCTGCCCAAAACTTTCGAGGCCTTCTTGACTAGCGCTGAGTCGTGCTTTACCAAAACTCCCTTGCTCACTGATGTGAATTTGAAAGATCGGCGTTGCAAACGCTTGCAACTCACTCCAGAGCCCTAAATCAGTGAAAATTTGTACTGTACGCCGTGATAATGCAGTATTTCGGGCATCGAAGCTTGAATAATACGGCGTATCACCAAAATGCTCAGGGTAACGAACGGCTTCTAAAAGTGTTACAGGTAACCCTTTTTGCGCCAGCATTAAAGCCAATGTTAATCCCACCATCCCACCACCAACAATCAGCAGAGGGACGTTTAAAAGTGGCAAATCTTCCGTCGTGCTATTTACAGAATTACTCGGGGGCACCATCAGGCTGTCCTTATTATAAGAATTTCATCACACATCAAACAACAAACTTACTCAAACAAATGACCCAAGCAACGGCATAGCCTCACTGCTTAGGATTTTTGCATGAGCAATTCAATTTCAGCAATGGTTTTAGGCACATCGCGCGTTAAGACATCTGGACCATTTTCGGTCACGAGAATATCATCTTCAATGCGTATACCGATGCCACGCCAGCGTGCCTCTACCGTTTCATCATCAATCGCAACATAGAGACCCGGCTCAACGGTCAGCACCATACCGGCTTTCAAAGGACGCCAATCGTCACCTGCTTTATACGAGCCGACATCATGTACACCCATACCGAGCCAATGCCCTGTGCCATGCATATAGAAACGACGATGTGCACCCGCTTTGATCAATGCAGCCACATCAGGGTGTTCTTCACTGAAAGCCAACAAACCAAGCTCGACGAGACCTGTCGTTAGGACTTCAACAGCGACACGGTCATATTCTTTACAGGGCAACCCTACGCGAACTGCATCAATCGCCGCAATTTGAGAATCCAATACCAGTTGATATAAGGCTTTTTGTTCTGGTAAAAACACACCATTGATCGGGAAAGTACGTGTAATATCAGCAGCATAATGATCCAGCTCTGCGCCCGCATCAATCAAGACCAAATCCCCATCTTTGAGCGGTGCATTGTTTTCAACATAGTGCAAGATACAGGCATTTACACCGCCACCCACGATACTATTGTAGGCAGTTTGACAACCATTTTTGCCAAATTCATAAAGTAGTTCCGCTTCGAGCGCGTACTCCATCATGGCTGGACGTACCGTTTGCATTGCGCGAACATGGGCATGTGCACTGATTTCTGCTACTCGGCGCATGGTGTCCACTTCATGCTCATCTTTGATCAGACGCATCTCATCCAGTATCGAATCCAACTGAATGATCTCAATCGGCACCGATCCCCCTTGACGCTGTTTAGACACTGCATTTTTTAACCAGCCACTGACCTTCAGATCAAACGCGCTGTCATTGCCTAACCGCACGTAGATACGCTTTTTTCCCGCAAGAAGCTTTGACATCCACGCATCTAACTCATCAATCACATAAGCGACATCAGCGCCAAAGTACTCTACGGCACCTGCTGTGCCTGCACGCAAGCCGTCCCAAATTTCACGTTCACGGTTACGCTCACGGCAGAACAGACCATAGCTGACGTCTAAATCATCGATTGCCTGTGGATGTTGAATAAATGCCAATGCTTCAGGCTCGGCAAATCCCGTCAAATAATAAAAGCTACTGTCTGCCCGAAAACGAAAATCTGCGTCACGATTACGCATATGAACCTCACTGGTCGAAATCAGTGCGATCGAATCCGGCGTCATTTGCGCGAGTAATTTCGCACGTCGTTCAGCATAAACAGGAAGTAATGCCGCTTTTTCGGCAGATGCAGGAATAGCCTTTGTCATTTGATTCATCTAAAAACAGTCCATCATATTGATTAAAAAATTATGATTTAAAGGATGACTCAAGCAAAAGCCTCGTTCATCTTTTAAATCTGCCGATGAATTAGGAAGGGCGCGCAGGATTGAAGTGTTCAACAATGGAAGCATCACTATCCGCAGCATGTTCATGATCGAGATCATGATCTGCATCAGTATGATCACCTTCCACAAAATCACTGATACGCAATGGCTTTCCGGTCAGCAGTGATGTACTTACGACCGCAGCGCGTTCACGACCCAACGCCAAACTTACAGGAATCAGACGAACAAACTCGACCAAATCGGTATAGCTCTCTTCGCCTTCCTCATCATCATCTTCGTCACTGTAAAGTAACCCAGCAACATCGCTCAAGCTATGCAAAATCTCTGCCTCATCCTGACGGATTTGACCACCGGTTAACCCAAATCCTAATAAAACACCGCTGCACCAATTTGCCAATGCCTCAACACGCTCAATCAAAGGGTGATCATCATCGGGTAACAACGGCGCATAGTCCAACGTATCATCAAGCAATGCAGCGGCTGTATCTTCAGCCTCCTCCGTCAGTAAACGTAACGCGTCCTCTGGCAAGGGCTCAAAGCCTATACGTGCCAAAATCGCCTGCCACTCTTCAGACGTCGGAGGCTGGGCGACCACCACAATGCCTGTCAATAAACCATGTAACTCACTGGGGCCTGATAAATCAGCAACCTTGGAGAAACGACCATCCCACTCTGTCCATCCGGACGCATCATCATGCATTGCATTACCCTTATCGATACCAAAATGGTATTTATCACAAAAATCATTATTAAAACAAACCAGTCTTTACCAATGAGCAAAAAATAGATTCGATTGACTTCAATCTTGACTAAAAACAACCTATATCAAGCGATCTAGTTGACCCAGCTAGTCTATGCCTACTATATTAGCGTCCAACGCAATATAGTGCGATCAAATCATGTTAGCAGAACTCCAACGTCTACAAATACTCATTAAAACGTTAACGCAGCAGTTACAAGACAAGCGCCTTGAAAACGTACAACTTCAGGCCCAGCTTGCGACACCTGTCGTTAACCCTGAAGAACAACAGGCACGACTTGCATTGCAGCACCAGCTTGAACTGATTCAGGTTGAGCACGCACAAAGTGTTAAAGATCAAGAAACCCTTTCCGTGCAACTCACGGAGCTTGGCCGCAGTCATCAGGATCTGCAAAGTAACCATGACGGGCTTAAAGCTACACATACCCAGCATCAAGTTGAACAAAACCAGTTGCGCAGCGAAATTCAACTACTGAAACAGACTCTAGAAAATGAACGTGCAGAGTTTGCAGCAGTAAAGTCACAACTCGAAACTGAGCGTGATGGTTTGGTGCGTAAGAATGAATTTGCCAAGCAAAAAGTAGAAGCAATCATACACCGACTATCGATGTTGGGTCAGTCGACCTCGACTGCAGATACTGCTCATTAAGCCCCTTTTATTCAGTAAAAACTGCTCGATTAAAAGCAATAAAAGCGCCTAGGAAAAACTCATGCCGACCGAAGTCATTATTTTTGATAAGTCTTATAAACTGGAATGTGCGGCAAGTGATGAAGCCAATCTTCATGCTGCTGCAACGGCCCTTGAAACCAAATATCGCGAAGCACGCATTGCGATGCCGCGTCTCGAACCTGAGCGTGTTTCTGGTATGGTTGCCCTGAATCTATCGCTAGAGCATGCCAAACTGGAACAACAGCTTAAAGCGTTATCTACTCAGATTGCGGAAGAAAAAAATAAAAACTTACAATTAATCAACCAACTTACTCGTGATGTTGAAGCCGCAATTGCTGCTAAATAACGGTTTGAAATGAGATCATTGCACTGGATGGCTGCAATCGTATTGGTTTAATAAAAAAGCAGTCGTTACACTTTTTACCAAAGACCCCAGCCTTTTACTTGCATCTTCTTATCACGGGGTTATAATTATCTCATCTCTGAGGTGCGCGCCAAGTAGCCCAATCCCCTGAGCCGATTTCATCCTATAGGGATGCGTTCTGTTGGTTCTGTGTGCATGTCTGCCCCGAGTAGAAAGCCTGTGAGCCATCGGCGCCTCCTCCTTGAACCTTATTGGGTTCAAGGGTAACGGTTGCTAGCGGTATTTTCGGAGACCTAAATTTGCTTCACCACTTTAAAAAACGTATATGCCGTTTTCACACCAGCTCCCCCGCTGGTGTTTTTTTGCGAACGTATTAACGTTTCAAAATTAACGCATTTTTCGCGGCTAATACAGGTCTGCCCCTACCATTATTATCTGTAAATAAAAAAAACCGCGCCCTATTCATTAGGACGCGGTTTTTTTAAGCAGTAAAACTGGAAACTTAGTCAGCCACTTTTAAGCGACCGCCTTTACCCAAACCACCTTTCACTGTCTGAGCTTTATAGTTACGAACTGAACGAACGATGCCGTTGTAAGAATCCATAAATGCTGCAGCAATCAACTTACCTTGTGCAGTGTTTTGATAACCACCCAAACCAGCACCGCCGGCGCGGCCAATAAATCCACCCATACCCGCCCAATCAGTTTTTGCTGAATTACCTTGGGCAACAGCAATTTGAACACCAGAACGGTTATCCACTACAGTCAACATTGTGCTCGCTTTACGTGATTTAGTACTGCCACCAATTGCGGCAATTGCATTTCCAGTGAAGCCTCCCACCAATCCACCAACCAGACCTGACATACCACCCGCATCACTTTCATTGAAGATCACTTCTGGTGAAAGACCATAGTCAGAAGAAACCATTTGTCCTTTACCAAAGTTGCTACCCGAACGCATTTCACCTGAGTTTTGCAAATCACGTTCACGGTACATCGCATTCATGCCCGCTGCGCTACGCTCAACCACAACAAAGCAGTTGGATTGCTGAATCATCAGACGCAATAAACTTGCAGTTGGCGGTAGATGATATTGATTGGTCAATACGCTATACCAATCAGATTGTTGGTTTTCAACCAATGAAATCGTTCCTAACGTTTCATCACATTTTTCTAAAGCTGAATTTTGACCTGTTGATTGACTGCCGCCTGCACTACCAGTGACCACATTAGTTGGGTCATTACCACCCATTTGAATACCTGAAGACGCACAACCTGACAACAAAACTGGAATGAGTAATGTAGCAATTGATAACTTCTTATTTATTTTCACTTTATTCACCTTATGGATTTGGAATTTTTAAGCCGATGTTAACGACGCGTACAATATACTTCAAAATCTCATACAAAATAAATCGAAGCTTATAATTATTTTTCGCTAATCACTTTGTGAAGCTCACCTATGTGATTTACTATCATTTTTGATCATATTGATAAACCTAAACTACACAATATGCCAAGTCTACTCAGCGAAACTCACGATCAAGTAAAACAGGATGTTTTAGCTGAGCAACAACGCCTGCGCAAAAGCCTACGTCGTCAACGTCTGACCTTATCGATTCATACACGTCGCAATGCAGAGCAATCGGTCGTTCGGCACATGCGGCGTCAACCTCATTTTGTCAATGCCCAACGTGTAGGCTTGTATTTAAATGCCTTTGGCGAAGTACCGACAGGCGCGTTGATTCAACTGTGTTTTAAATTGCGTAAAACCGTTTATCTGCCTGTGGTGCGTTCGGTCAATCAACCACTCGCTTGGTCGTGTATCACTCGACATCAATGGCAAAATCGGCGCATGATGAAACATCGCTTTGGAATGAGACAGCCACTCTTGCAACGTGGTGTTTCAGTAAAAGCATTAGATTGCCTGTTTATGCCATTAGTTGGATTTGACCTGCAAGGTCACAGACTTGGTATGGGTGGTGGTTTTTATGATCGAACATTGGCAACTTGCACAACGACTGGCAAATATCAAAGCAAACCATGGCGTATTGGTATTGCCTATGACTTTCAGCGCGTTGATAAGCTACATACCAATGCTTGGGATATTCCGCTCCATGCCATCGTTACACAGTCAGGATATCGCCGTTTTTAATGATTTGATTTAGCGATCTGATTGAATGATTGAGTATTCAATATTTTAGAATAGTTCGACATTGACCTCGTAGTGCACTGGCAAGCTCTTTGCTTCTTGGACATTGATATTATTTTTAGTTTTTTATGCAAACTGTTCATAAAAGCAACACTTGACCAGTCAGTCGAATATGAGATAAGAATTTCGTGACAACGCCCCTTGTAATTTGGCAAGCGTGCATTATTAATAAATGATGACAACTGAATAAGCCGATGTTTCATAGGAGTGATTTATGACCGAGTCTAAACAAACTAGCGCCCCGCACATCACTGCCACAGATCGCGTACTTCCATTATTAGCATTACGCGATGTCGTGGTGTATCCGCACATGCAAATTGCATTGTTCGTTGGACGTCCGAAGTCGATTCGCGCGGTGGAAATCGCCCGTGAAGAAGATGATCTGGTATTCGTCGTCGCCCAAAAAGATTCCCTGACCGAAGACATTGATGACAGCAATCTATACCAATACGGTACCGTGAGCCGCATCGTTCAAGTCGTCAATCACGAAAATGATGATAACTGCATCAAAGTGCTTATCGAAGGTTTGTATCGCGCCCGTCGTGTCAAAATTATCGACGTTGATGATTTCATGCGCGCCGAAACGACTCCAGAACCGACACCGATCAAAATCAGCGCCAGCGCACAAAGAACTGAGCGTGAAGCACTGCAACAACTGTTTGCACAATACGCCGAAGCAAAATTGCGCAACAGCCGTGAATTGATCGCTGCCTCTGAAAAAATCACAGAACTGTTGGAAATGGTTTACTTCATCGCAACGCGTGCGCCGCTTGCAATAGAAGTCAAACAGAAGTTCCTTGAAGATGCCAATATTGCCGACCATGTCAAAGAACTGACCGACTATTTGCTCCGTCAATCAGAAGAGCAAAAAGTTGAACAAGGCTTGCATGAATCCGTCAAACGTCAGATGGAAAAGAATCAACGCGAATACTTTCTGAATGAAAAAATGAAAGTCATTCAACGTGAACTTTCCGATATGAATGAAGGCGATGTCGATGAAATGGGCGAACTTGAAAAACGCCTATTTGACGCCGAATTGCCAGCAGATGTACGTAAAAAAGCTGAAAGCGAATTCAAGAAATTGAAAGCGATGCAACCGGCTTCAAGTGAAGCATCAGTTGTGCGTAACTATATCGATTGGATTCTCAACACACCGTGGTTAAAAGCCTCAAAAGTTGCGATCAAGCTCGATAAAGCGCAAGAGATTTTGGATGAAGATCATTATGGTCTTAAAGAAGTCAAAGAGCGTATCGTTGAGTTTCTCGCTGTGCAATCACGCGTCAAACAATTACGTGGCCCGATTCTGTGTTTAGTTGGCCCTCCTGGTGTCGGTAAGACTTCACTCGGTGAATCGGTTGCGAAAGCGACTGGTCGTGAGTTTGTTCGTATGGCGCTTGGTGGCGTACGTGATGAAGCGGAAATTCGTGGCCATCGTCGTACTTATATCGGCGCGATGCCGGGCAAGATCGTGCAGCACTTGTCTAAAGTCGGCGTAAAAAACCCACTGTTCTTGCTCGACGAAATCGACAAGATGGCACAGGATTATCGCGGCGATCCAGCATCGGCATTGCTTGAAGTGCTTGATCCATCACAGAACCACAAGTTCAACGATCATTACCTTGATCTCGATTTAGACTTGTCAGAAGTGATGTTTATTTGTACGGCAAACACGATGAATATTCCTGCGCCCCTCTTGGATCGTATGGAAGTTATTCGTTTGCCGGGTTACACCGAAGATGAGAAGGTCAATATCGCTGAGCGTTATTTAATTCCGAAAGCGATCAAGTCGAATGGCTTGAAGCTGAAAGAATTGACCATTCAAGAAGATGCGGTGCGCGAACTGATTCGTCGTTATACCCGTGAAGCGGGTGTGCGTAATCTTGAGCGTGAAGTGTCGAAGATTTGCCGTAAAGTTGTTAAAGAAGCTGTGACGAGCAAATCTAAGAATGTGCATATTGACGTGAGTGAAGCAAATCTTGCTGACTACTCTGGTGTTTATCGATTCGACTTTGGTCGCGCTGAGGATGATGCACAGATTGGTCGGGTGACAGGTCTCGCGTGGACTTCGGTTGGCGGTGAATTGCTGACCATTGAAGCTGCTGCCGTTAAAGGCAAAGGTACTTACACCGCAACGGGTTCACTCGGCGATGTGATGCAAGAGTCGATCAAAGCCGCAGTGACTGTCATGCGTACACGTGGCGATGAGTTGGGTATTCCTTACGAGAAGTTCAACACCACGGATATTCATGTTCATATGCCTGAAGGCGCAACACCTAAAGATGGTCCTTCTGCGGGTATTGGTTTGACGACAGCGTTGGTTTCTGCAATGACAGGTATTCCTGTTCGTGCGGATATCGCGATGACAGGTGAAGTGACCTTACGTGGTTTGGTCTTGCCGATTGGTGGTTTGAAGGAAAAATTGCTTGCTGCACATCGTGGCGGTGTGAAGCTTGTGTTGATCCCAATGGAAAATCTACGTGATTTGTATGAACTTCCTGACAACACGAAAGCGGGTTTAGAGATCCGTGGCGTTAAAACGATTGATGAAGTGCTGAAAGCGGCATTAGTTGAAATGCCAAAGCCTCTACCGATTGAGATTCCTGATGTGGCGTTGGTTGCGCCTAAGGAAACGAAAGGTGTTGCGCGTCATTGATTTGATGTTTGGGTTTTAGATTGAAGAAAGCCCTCGACCTTTGGTTGGGGGCTTTTAGTATGTAAAAATATGAAACTAGATTATTCAAGAGCTAGAGGAATATTCAGTGCTTTACTAATAGCATCATCAATTGTTTTAAAGCTATGTAAACCGTATGTACCTATAGGTAACACTGCCTTTTCAAGAAGATTACCATCCGCATCATAATATCTATTTCTTAAACTATCCTTAAAACAATGCTGGACGAGAATATCATTTGGCAATAATAATGAAGAGCTTACCACCTCAAAATATCCCATCGTCCATGGTCTCGTATTAGTAGCTATAGGAGGAATTAAAAGCGCCTTACGACTTAGATCAGGAATGACATTTTTTTCAGGACTCGTATTTTTATATAGATAAATTAATACCGTATCATTAAAACCTCCAATAATCGCATCAGTACGAATTACTCTGCCGAAAAAATAACGATCATCAAGTGACTTAATTTGATATACGAATATATCTCCTCCCTCTAGAGATTTACGGCTTTTTTTTAAGATACTCATATTCATTTTTTAATATCCTTTAACCTTTATTTTCCAAAAGCAATCGTATCTGGATACCAAACCCTATTAGACCTGAATTAATTTTGTTTTCAAATTAGCTCGAGTAGGGTGCGCACCGCGCTCCAGTTCAGATACCACCATGCGTTCGGTGCGCAATGCACACCCTAGCTCTTTTTACATAAAAAGATCAAAAATGGACACTGAAAATGTCAAAATTTACCGCTGATTTATTGCAATCAGTGCGTGAAATGAACGCCGATATACGAGCGAATGAAATAACATCCTTGATAAGGCGCAATAAGGCAAAGCGCGCATTGCGGCCAACCTCAATACGCCGCCACCCGCCCATACACCAAATCAATATCCGACTGGGTCAATTTAAAATTCATCTGATCCTGCTCTTTCAGAGTCGGATACATCAGTGCTTTTGGATCATTACTATGTTTCAAACCCAGTGAATGCCCAAATTCATGCGCCAAAATTAAACGTAAATTATCTTTGTTATCAAATTCATAAATATTAATTTCATCACCTTTGTACAACCCTGCTTCAAAAGGACGTCCTGCATAATTTTGATTATATGTACCAACCTGTTGATTATAATGATCCACTTGCGACTGAATAACATTCGCTTGATTTTTTAGATTGGCTTGTTTTGCATCAAGGGACACACTGTATTGATTAAATGCAGCAACCTCTCGATTGATCTGATCACTCTCGGCTTGCATAACTTGAGCTTCACTCGGTGATGCCCCACCTCGTGCATTAACCTGAGCGACGCGCTGCTGATGCTGGCTCACACGCGCATTGAGTGCATTCAGTTCCTCATTATGACGGCGGTACTCTTCATCAAGGCTAGATTTTTGCTGCTGAAAACGATCTGATGCCGCTTGATTTTGACCTTGGCCATCAACCAACGCTCGTTCAGCACGCTGTCTAGCATCATTACTTTGCTGACGCTGATCGTAGATAAAATTAACCTTAAACTTGGCTTTAGTATTATAGATAAAAATCTGACGACCAAGCGGCTGCTCCCAAATCCTCGCAGCCTGAATCAACAGAACCTTGGCCTCATATTCACTTAGATTGAAACGAGGATCAATGGTGCCAATCTGATAATACACTTGACGTTCAGCGGGTGGCTTCGATAGATCATTGTGAATGTATTGGTTCTTTTTTTGATAAAAAAAACCGAAAATGAGAACCAAACTAAATAAAATAATGATATTACGCACAAATAATGTGATCCATATCTTGAGTTGATGTTTTGCACTGATGTAATAAAGCATCTCTAACGATTTGAAAGTAAGCCATCAGACCATTGTTGCGAGCTTTCTGTTTACAATAAGTAATTACAATAACAAAAAAAGCGATTCATAACGACTATTTTCAGAGGAGAAAATATGTTCTCTTTTTTATATTTAAAGATCATTTTCATCACTAAAAGAACGCATGATGTGACTATTTTTGACAATTCATAACGCATTCACAAGTGTTCTATTTCTCTACAAACAAAACTAGACGACTGGTCTACTTTAAACTATACTGCACCTCAACTCAGGATCAACTCATAAACGCAGTCCACTGGCTTATGCCATGTCGACTCTGAAGTACGCATTATATTTTGATCCTACGAGTGATGACTTTCTTTGATAATGAATGAGTCAATTAGTTTTCGTTTAGCGGAACAACCAAACTATTTTTACTTAAAAAATAGTTGATTACCCTACTCTTTTTGGAGTTTTACCATGCTTAACTTTGATTTCTATAATCCAACACGCATTATTTTTGGCTCAAATACAGTAAAACGTATCAACGATTTGATTCCTTTAGATGCAAAAGTATTGGTACTGTATGGTGGTGAAAGTGCGCATAAAAACGGTACGCTGACCGAAGTTAGAGATGCACTCGGCACAAGAACTGTTGAAGAATTTGGTGGCATTGAACCTAATCCAAGCTATGAAACATTGATGAAAGCGGTCGAAATGATTCGTGAAAAAGGATTAGATTTTCTCCTTGCAGTCGGCGGCGGTTCAGTGATTGATGGGACAAAATTCGTCGCGGCGGCAGTTGGTTATGAAGGTGATCCTTGGGAAATCTTGGTAAAGCGTGGTTCAAAAATTCGCCATGCGCTGCCATTTGGTAGTGTCCTGACTTTGCCAGCGACAGGTTCAGAAATGAACAATGGTGGCGTGGTAACTAAAAAAGCAACTCAGACCAAACTTCCGTTTAGTAGCTCGCATGTCTTTCCAGTATTTTCAATTCTTGACCCAACTAAAACCTATACCTTACCCGTCCGCCAACTAGCAAACGGCGTAGTGGATGCGTTTATTCACGTCATGGAACAGTACCTCACCTATCCAGCCAATGCGCGAGTACAGGATCGTTTTGCTGAGGGATTATTGCAAACATTGATCGAAATCGGTCCTTTGGTACTGGATGAGACTCAAGACTACGATACGCGCGCAAATCTGATGTGGGCGGCTTCGATGGCATTGAACGGTTTGATCGGTGCAGGCGTACCGCAAGATTGGTCAACGCATATGATTGGTCATGAACTGACCGCACTTCATAACATCGATCATGCGCGCACTTTAGCAATCGTATTGCCGGCAAACATGCAGGTACGCCGCACAGCAAAACGTGACAAGCTGCTGCAATATGCTGAGCGTGTTTGGAATATTACT
>CAYJTU010000027.1:0-23384 GCA_964373105.1 uncultured Moraxellaceae bacterium
TTTTTTTCATAGTCTTGCATGAGGAACTCCTAAGCTTGTTTGGGATAAACACGCGGTATAAAAAAAGCCCTCGGGTGAGGGCTTTAAGGGGTGTGTTTGGATTAGGATGAGAGTGGGAACACCACCTCACCCGCCACAGGTGTTGCAGGCGTAGTCAATCGTTCAAGCTGTGTTTGCAGCGAGGCCGCCGAGGCTTGTGCAGCTTCAAGCTGGCTCTGTAATGCGCCAAGCTGACTTTTCAGATCCGCATTTTCTCCGAGGGCTGCGACAGTTGCCGCGCCGAGCGCCTGACTTAAATCCAGCGTGGATAGCGCGACGGGATCAAGGATGTTTTCAGCGATCACCACACCATCTTTGGTCAGCACATAGAGTTGCTGATGATGGGCGCTGACTGTGCCATCGGCATGATGGCGGATCAGGGTTTCGTAGGGACGGGTTTGTTCTAAAATCGTCATGCAAGACTCCTTAAACCACGGTAGTGGTTGTATTTAAGATTTGCCAGTTGCTGCCATTGGAGCGGCAGGTTTTGGCGCCGCCCGTGGCATCGGTCACGTCGATCAGGTAGCCGTTGTAGGCTGCGGCACTGGGCAAGGTTGAGAGCGTGTAGCTGCCGAATTTGAGCGGCGCGGAGGCTTTGATGGTCGTGGCGGATATCGAACCATTGAATTGAGCGATATCCACGCCGTTATCACTCGTCGTATTGAATAGGCTATTCCCTGTACCTGGCGCCACGATAATGGCTTGCTTGTTGGTGACCGTACCCGCCCCTGCGGGCGCACTTATCCAAAGGGCAACCAGACGATTGACCGTTTTTCCAGATGCAACAGTCGCATTTTCAATATTGACCATACGCATTTGCGCGTTGTAATCGTCATTCATAACTGCGGTCATGTTGAGCATGGAGTCAAATGCGGTCGGTAGTCCCGTTGACCCCGCAGATTTTATGTACACAAAGCGAAAAATCTGCGCGGAGATCCGACCTGCGGTACTGGCATCATTGAAGGTAAAATTTACGGCTTGCGGGATGTCTGCTGCGGTGACGCTGCGATTAAACGTCTCTGAAACAGACAGTAACGGGTTGGGTATCGAAGTCGCCTTCACAGCGGTCAGTGTCGTCACGTTGGTGATATCGCCGCCTGTGATGGTGACCGCATTTGCATTCTGAACGGCAATCGTTCCTAAGCCGCTGGACACCGCAGAGATTGAACTGCGTGTACTGCTCAAACTGCTTGATATTGCCGACACTGAGCTGTTGGTGTTACTCAGTCCCGATGACACTGCCGATACTGCGCTGGTGCTATTACTCAGCCCCGATGACACTGCCGATACTGCGCTGTTGGTATTATCGAGTGACACCGAGACCGAAGAAACCGCCGTACTTAAACCACTGCTAATGGCAGACACCGAACTGTTGGTATTACTGAGACCACTGCTGATGGCAGACACCGAGCGGTTGCTATTGCTTAGGCCGCTGCTGATGACAGACACTGAACTGTAGCCGCGCCTCGACAATGATGATATTGACCGGATCGGTGCAGCGCACCCGAAATACCCGATCACGCGCCGCGCCCATACGCCGCGTTTCGACACGTTTGCGGTATTCACCAACTTTGCCGAGGGGCAGCAGGCGGTTGTTGGACCAAGTATGACCGTAGTCATCGGACCAGCTGATCATGAGACGAGCTTCGTCATCGTTTGGCATATCGTTCTCCTAACGTTCTTGGGCGGTTTGATTGAGCGCTAATCAAGGCATATAAAAAAAGCCCTCCGTTGAAGGGGGCTTAGAGGGCGTCTTTGGGTTTATTTTCGACTTCAATCTGGATACGCAGTTTGTCGTTCATGCCAACGCGCCTGAGCACGTTGCCCTCAACCGGCCCCAGTGGGTACTCGATGCCAAAGCGATCGCGCTGTGCTCGGAAGTAAAGATGGCGGTCTTTGAGGTAAAACAGGAGGACGTCACTGATGGATGAGCTTAATGGGCGTTTGTCATCGAGGCAGAGTCTGGGAGTGATCGCGTCTGGTATCATCAACGTCGCATTAGAATGCGTGCTTGAATCGTACCAAAATAAACCCGCATCACCATTTTGAACAAAGCTAATATGCGGATTCATGTTCTGGTCAAAGGCAAGGCCAGCTTCTGTCATCCGAGAACCGGTGATTAACCTTACTGCTGGGCTATTTGGCGCTTCGACATAAATCCCATCCGGCTTAATCGCTGCCGTCCATGTTTGATAATCCAAACCCTGTGATGGGTCTTGTAAATGGATACCGCCGCGTTCGTAATCTGTTGTGTCGCTATAGGGTTGGTTATCAGGAGATAAAAAATTTCCTGTCACCGGTGTCATTGATAGTGTGCTATTCGGGAGCATTTAACGTCCCCATGTCATCGTGATGTCAATGGCGAGTGTCTTGGTGTTATCTTTTGGAAGTGGTGGGTTGAAGCCGATTTGCCAGACTACATTGGTGTAAACTAGCCCGATAATTGCAAGACAGGAAGAAACCTGATTCGTAGGTACATTCGCGTTAATATCGAAATTGAGGGTATAAACGAGGGAGCGAGAACCTGGCGTATATGAACCTAAAGTTAACCCTCCACCGATGTAAGTGCCTGAAGGCTGTGTAGTGATCCCCCCCAGTGTTCCCTGTGTGATATAAGCACCAATGATGCCACCCATTGGATATCCAAGCCGTATAATTGCCCAATTCGCAACGTTAGCTGCTCTTAATGTGCACGTTGTAGATACTGCATTCACGGTGACATTCGTCACAACGTCAGTTGCGGGAGGCGTGCATGTTAATGTGTAGGTTACTGTCAAAAACTCATTGGCGAGTACAGTGATCGTCGTCGGGCTACCACCTCCATCTACAATCAATGCCCTTGAGAATAGTGTCGCGCCATTGACTCCCCAGCCCACACCGACCTCAGATAAATTCCCTGCTGCAGCACCTTGGTCAAATTGCCAAGAAAACACTGTGGTTGCGAGGTAGGGTGCCGCCCCTTGATTGAAAGAGTAACTCGTAAAGTTTCTAACTGTTCCTGTAAGAAACGTAACTAATCCAGTCTGCCCAACTGCTGGCGCTGTGCTGCCAGTGCCAACTTGTACGGAGTTTATGACAGAATTCGCTGGGTTACTTGAAGCTATGCGATCAAGCCCTTGATCTAATATCAAATTATCAAAATCAGCTAATTGACGTTCGTTGCCGTGCTCATCAACCGCAGTTAATTTGAAGCGACCCGCTAATTTAAGATACATATTTAAGTTTAAATCGCTCATGTCAATCTGACTCCAGTTGTTGCCGCATTCATTGTTAGATTCTCGCTGGGTATCGCGAAGGTTGCATATGACGCTACAGTTGGCATTCGTATATCAATAGTCGATGCGACTATGTTCAAAATCTCGCTTGGAATGTTGTATATTCCGTATGTCACGACTGTGGGTAAGCTGATGCCTGTTATAGATGCAGCGACACTTAAATTCTCAGCAGGTGCGTTATAAGTGCCATAAGTGACCACTGTCGGCAGACTAATACCCGAAACCGAAGCTCCTACACTTAAGTTTTCTAGATATTTATAAGAAGATTTTGAAAGACGGGTACTTGCGGCACTCAACGTTAAACTATCGCCAAAAACATATGGATACATCTGACTGGTATAAAACTTGATATCTAAAAACCCAGCCGCTCTCTTCTGCCTCACCTCCCCCGTCTCACACACAATCTCCAGCCGATTAAATCGACTCATCAACCCACCCGTCTCAGTTACAGGACAGGTCCGCTCACGGGTAATCAGATCTCCATCATCGGTAAAGGTCGCTGGATCCAGGGCATAGATCTTGCCATTGCTGTAATCACCGACATAATGGGTTTCATTAAAAAATGCATGGACATGCGCACGATGACGATCATGCTGACCTTGACGGTTGGTCCAGGAGCGTTGGTGCCACAATTGGGTCGTTGCATCAAAGACAAAAGTACTGTTGCCCGATGGAAAGCTGATCATGTAAAAGGTATGACCATCTTGCTGATAAGCGTAAGCCACGGCATCACTGAGTGTGGGATAGCTACTAATTTCAGTTTCAATCGCATGGTTGCTGATACGCTGTGGCAGGTCGCCACCGCCCATCACGATCTGCCCCCCGCCAAACTCGGAGACCGACAGCCACGCCACGCCAGCACCGAACTTGGCAATGGAATGCGGTGCGATACAACCCACCTCCAGTACGCCGCCAGGGACTCGAACAAAAGGTAAATCAGGATCAGCGCTTGAGTAATAGCGTTCCACCGTCTGCGTACCAAACATCCAGATCTCACGCTGAAAGCGCACCATCGCAATCATCGGATCTGGGCTAGCTTCGGCAGTGGCGTAGGACAGTGCATTAATATCGGTGGAATAGAGATCGGTCCATACCAAGCGATCGGATTTCTCTTTGTTCATCACGAAGCGACCATCAAGAAAGACCACAAACGATGAACGTGGAATATTAGAGCCGTGCAATGTGGTTAAGGTGAGCGCCGTGAGATCTAGGACTTGAGTCGTTGAACCATTGACGATCATGGCAACCGAACCATTGTCAGCGATCGAGACGAGGCCGAGGCCTGAAATCGTGCCGGCGACTTGAATGAGATTTAATTTCCCCGCCTTAGAATGATACAGCTTCTTACCAATTACGGCGAGTAATGCACCCGTGGACAAGACTTGTAAAGCCCGTACTGGTGCTGGATCACCTAAAAACTTACGCACCAGCCCCGGTGTCGGAATCAATGCCGAGATACGGCTACCATTTGCCGATTCAATCGCTTGTGGGTACCAGTTAATGGTGTTTTGGCAGTCGATGACCAAGGACGAGGAGCGATAGGCAGGGCCGACGATCGGCAGATTAGCCATGGTAGTGCCCTCGATGATGACGACTCATACGGCGTAAGGTCATATCGCCTTGGGTTTTCAGTGGGCTGGTGCTATCTCGGCGCACCGCAGCTAAACTCGTCATGGCCAAGGTTTGTAACTCGCCTGAAGGCTGCAATTCATTGTCGAGGCAGATTTGCACCGCCAAGTTATACATCAGTGCCGAGGCGTAGCCATCGGGCAAATACAGGGTATCCAGTACCTTAACGCTCTGTGGGAAGTTGCCCGAACGTATCGTCAGCGCCCAGCCATCCAATAAGGTATTCAGCGCCTCCAAAGATTCCTGCTCTTGACTTGCGTTCAGGTTTTCACCGGACGCGATGAGGTTGGCTTTGCGTGCCGCCTCCCGCAGCAAGGTTAGAACAGGTTTCATGATGGGCTGCCTAAGTCAGAATTAGAGAGTGTTAAATCCGTTTGGGTTTGAGGAGCAACAGGAGTTAAGTCCGCGAAATCTTTAAATCCCGCTTTGCGTGCTTTGGTCTCTGACGCTTTATCCGCGACGATGCGGTAGTCATCAAGCGTTCGATAGAGTGCCTTGGGATATTCGAGCATGTCTGCATTCCTTGGGCTAAATGAGAAGGATGAAAAAAAGCCATCCGAAGATGGCTTTCTCATTCACTTAAAACGGACGGCTGTTCTGTACTTACAAGCCCACGCCAGTACGCACACCCCAGTTATTACGTACGCCTGCAAAGCCATAGAGCACATCCAGACGCGTGCCTTCGAAGTTATTCACCCCGTCGCCAAAGGTCATACAGCGGATGGCAAAGGTACCCGCATCAAAGGTACTACCGACACAACCAGCCAGTAACTTTTGCGGCACGAAGGCAGCAGCGTAGGCATCGCCTTGATAGGCCAAGCCTTGCTCGATGGTTTGGTTAGCTGCACCGACAAAGACCAGCGCTGCACCGCCCGCTGGAGATGCGGTAACGTTGGCATTGGCCTGACCTTGCGGCGTGATTTTTGGATAGATCGACAGTGCACCCGTCGTACCGCCCATCGTCGCATCGGTCAACACCACGAACTGCATGGCAACGCCGGTGTCCTGCTTGGTCAGCGGATGAAGCATGTTCACACCCGTCAGGGTAAAGATCATGCCGGCTTTGAAGATCGTGCCATTGGTCACGCCGCCAATCGCCAGAGTCCCGCCAGTTTGCGCAGCACCCGACACGGTCACGCCAGCGACTTGCGTGCCGTTGGTTGAACGGTACAGCGATTGATGCTCATGGAAATCAAAGCCTGCATAACGACCAATCCAACCTTCGGTGTATTGCTTGGACAGGTCTTTTTGCGAATTGAATAACTGGCGTGATGCCGACACAAGACCGACGTTCATATTGCTGGTGATCAGTGCTTTACGGTTGTCATCAGGACACAGATTGCGCTGAAGGGCTGCGCGCGCGTAGTCATAGGGTGACAGTGTGGTCAGTGGACCGGTATTTGCCACAAAGTTATTGGTCAGCGTGATCGCACGTTGCAACATATCGGCTTCGACCACTGAGACCAATGCTTTGACCGCAGGTTTTAAGATGCGTTCTTTATAGCCGCCTTTGGCGTTATATTGCCCGAATTTCAGCGCCTGCTCGACCGAACCAAACTTGAGGCCGACATGCTTTGGCGTATCGACTTTCAGTAAGATGGTTTCTTCGACCGCGTTCTTAGCAGCATCGGTGGGTGGCCAGACATCGCCATCGGTGACGATCGGTGTCGGTGGAATCTTGATGCGCACCGACTCGCCTGCGGTATAACCGCCGCGGTCTTTGCCGAACTCTTGTTCGCGGTCGCGGTTGATGGATTTAACGAAGGTTGATTCCTCCAAGAACATCACCGCCGCATCTTTGGCGATAATGTCATGGGTAATCAGGGAGTTGTTTGATGTAGGCAATGCCATGGTATAAATCCTCGAGATGAAAGTCGTTTAAAAAAATCAGGTTAGCGCAAGCCTTTGGCCGCCAGAAAATCACGATCACTCATCTTGTAAGGATCACGTTTGGCGGAGGCATTGCTGGATACGGGGCTAATGGGTTTAGGCAGGTGTGCTGCTTGCGGGGTACGTTGGGCTTGCTGATTGCGATAGCCCTGATTGCCATACCCCTGTTTGATGGATGCACGAATTTCACCGAGCCGCATGAATTGCTCGAGCGGCGGCATCTCCAAGAAGTCACTGAATTCATCCAAATCCTGACCCAGCTCGTACAAGAGCGCGGGCGCAACGTCGCTTTGTAAAATCACATCGCGAAGATGAGCAGGTAATCCATCGTCACCCACCAGCACCGTGAGGTTATTCACCACATGCTGATAGTCTGGATTGTGTTGGCTGAATCGTGACTCCGCTTGCACGAAGCGCTGTCCCACCTCCGCCTGCGCTTGCGCGTGGCGTCGTTGTTCAAACTGATGGGAAACCTGCTGATAGACTTGCCGCGTCGCGTAGTCTTCCAGCGCATGCTCATAGTCCGCCAACGTGTCGAACCACTCGATCATCGGGCGGCCATCATGGGCAGTCGGCTGAGGTTCTTCATAGCGCTGACGTAATTCCAGCGCCACACGTTCTGCCTCCTGCGCGCGGCGATCCGACTCATGACGCATGCGCGTCAGCTCCGCAATCCGCCGTTCGATGGCAGGCGGTTTGATGGGTTTTGGCGGCTGCTCCTCATCAGACTCGTCATCGTCTGCATCCGCAAATTGCGCGGATTCATCCTGCAGCGTCTCAAGCGGTTCAGTGGCCTCGATCGGCTGAGCATGACTGTCAAAGTTTTCATCAGAGCCTTGATCAAAGCCAGCATTCTCGGTGTGTTCCATGTCTATTTCCTCAATGCCCTGATAAACCGTCAGGTGCGGGTAATGATGCGTTTGCTGCGGCAGCCATGGGGTGCGCGGAACTCTCGATCTGGCCGTCATCGAGCGCGAAAGGGTGTGGCATGTTTTGCATGCTTTCTGGCATTGGGGCTTGTCCCTGTTCAGGCATAAAAAAACCCGCTTGTTGCGGGCTTAGGTGAGAATCTTGGTAAGGGTTTGGGTTGACGCCTTGATTGGGATCAGGCTGCATCAACTGCTGATCCACCTCTGCGGCAAGCGCTGGCGGCACTTGCATATGCTGGAGCATCAGCTTCACCGCATTGGTCAGTTCATTCAAATTCTCTTTCGACTCATTGTTCATCTGCGCGATCGCAAGTTTCACCTGTGCATCCATTTCAGCAAGTTGCGCCTTATGGTTACGCTCGGCCTGCTTGTCCGTCACCGCCGCTTGCAACTGCCCCAACTGTTGCTGGAGCTGCTGCACCGTGGCATCGGCCTGCTGGATATGTTGTTGGACTTCAGGCGGCAATGGCGGCTGTCCGTTCGGCCCAGGCGCATTCGGATCGTTTTTCAGTTGCGGCGGGATCGAACGCTCGACCCGATCGGCAATCTCCGCAATCCCCACCCCATCCAGCGAGCGCAGAATCAGATCACCTGCCTTTTGCATCAGGCTGGGATCAGCGCGTACCAACTGCTGCAACACCGAAGCCGTCTCTTGGCGCTGGGTGTTGTAGTTGGCACCGGTCTGCATCCGCACATCGTAGCGCCCCACCGTAAGGTCATTGAGCCAGCCATTCTTACTTAAGGTCTGGCCTTTTTGCAGCGGCTGATTGGGTTGCATCGGTTGATTCAAGGTCACCGTTTGCGGTTTGCCATCATCGCCGATGATGCGTTTGATATGTTCTTCGGTATAGAACGCCTGATACTGTGGAATCAAGATCCGTCCGATCTGGGCAATTGATTTATTCAAGTTATCGGGAAAGTGAAAGTTCGACGTTTCTTGCTGGGTTTGCAGCTTGCCGATCGCCACACCCGACTGATCACTTTGCGATGAACCCATCGCAGGGGCGTGCATGTTCAGTACATCGACGATCGACTGCTGCGCACCCATCGCAGCATTCAGCACACCGGATGGCGAACCAGGGAAACCAACGCGCTGCGGCGGCGGTAACTGTTGCCCCGTTTGATCATCTTTATAATTGTAGTGCAAGACACGCAGCCCTTTCGGATGCTTCCACTCCTCCTCGTAGCCTGCGATCTGCTCAACTGCCGCGACATAGGGCGCATCGCTCATCTCAGAGAGTTGATGCGCTTCGGTCGATTTCCAGTAGTTAAACAAGCGCGCAGGATCTTTGGCAAAGTGCACCAGACTAAACACATGGCGGTCTTCACCAATCCATGTCACCTCGCCGTAAACGGGTACCACAGGAATCAGTTGCCCGACAAAAATCGTGCGATCCAGCACTTTATTGCCCGAGACTTTGTACCAGTTGATGACCTTCTTCGCGGACTTACGCGTCTTGATGACGTGCTCGCCAGCGATCACATCCGACTTCCATTTGGTCGTGCCATCACCGAGCAAGCAAAGTTCTTTTTCCTCTTGATCGAGGGTGAAATACTCGGCAACTAGCACCTTCTTATCGCTCTGGTTGTACCATGACAACATATCCGATAGATCGGTGTCAAAGTCACGCACCGCATCATCGCCGTGTTCTTTGATCAGTTGCTCGCGATCCACCCAGCTTTTGACCAATGCGCGGGTGTTATCACTGCCGTCCAGCGCTTTGGACATCGGGTCGATGTAGACTGATTCGGTGTTATGCACCGCGACGATACGCGGCTCTTGCTCAAAGCTGTCTTCACTTACATAGTCGGTAATCACCCGAATAAAACCCATGCCACCATAGACGGCATTCTCGGCTGCGGCGTCATAAGCAGACTCGGCATCACTCACCACTTCGGTATCCTTCACCAAACCTTTTAAGGTTTTGGCAGTTTCGATATCAGCCGCCGAGTCCACGGGCACAGGTTGGATTTGCGGGCGGTTTTGACGCTGGGTGTTGATTTGTTGGCGGCAATACGTGCGCGCCAGATTGATTTCAAGACTTGGGAGATTGTCTTCGTCGCGTTCTTTTTTGGCGATGGCATCCCACTGTGCGCCGTCGATGGTGACAAATTCTTTGTCTTCGCGGCCTTTGGCGTAGATGGGATTCCAGTAGTTTTGGGCTTCACTTAAGAAGTCACGAATCTCTTCCAAGATTTCATCATCGGTTTTTTTCTTGAGTCTAGATGTTGATGAGTCTTCGTCCTTTTCCTCATCGAGATCGATGTCGGTGTCAGGAACCTCTAGTGCGTCGGATGAGTTCATGGCGGAGGTCTCAAAGGTTTGGATAAGGTTTAAAACTTTTGTAGGGGCGTAAAAAAACCCTGCGACTGCAGGGTTTCTTGACCATATGTTTTTACAAGAACACCAAATAACTCATCGTCATAAGATAATGATGTTACGCAGTCCACATCACACTAGCAGTACCCGTTGTTACAGGCGTACCCGCATTATCCAGAATGCGTACAGTTAAGTACGTGTCACTCGAACCTACGAGGATTGCACGGCGGTTTGGTGCAGCTGATCCCACTACAGTGACTGTGGGTAGCTGAGGATTACAGCGTAGACCATGCGGGATCAAGATATCGGACGTTGACATGGTTACCGTTAGACGACCACCTACTGACGGTAACATTGTATGATCACCAGCAGGGATAAAGCAGTAACCCACAGTAGTGTCAGCATACAGTGGGGTAGCCCAATCATTAGCAGCTATCGTACCCCCCTTCGCAGAGTTACGAATCTGCACGAAGGGGTGCTTACCATCCGTACTATTACCACCTACATAATAACGCCCTTGGCCAAGGGCACCACCAATACTGATATACCTGAACTTATAGTCGTCATAAAGGCTATTCGCTTGGAACGTGTTGCCATTAATATTAACCTGCTCGCAATCATCGACCTGAATGGTCGTAGCCGCGTTGGTACCAAAGCAGTTCCCTGTAATATCGACCGCAGCATATTGGCTTGCAATCCAGATAGCATGACCAATAGAGCGTATAATATTACCTTGAATACTCATGTGGCGCTGTGCACCTAAGATATTAATACCAATGTTGACTAAGTCGAAGTTACAAGCAGTGATCATACCAAAGGGCTGATAGATGGCATCTGGGATGTCGCTAAATACAATGGCTGTATTAATCCCAAACACTTTCATGTTCGTGATGTTATAACCATCCACACGCCCCATACGAAGTGCTACAGAGTTAGCGATAACACCTTTTTCGTTACCCCACACATGAAAATTAATCAAATCAAAAAAGTCATTCGACCCATCAATCTCAATACCCTGTATGAATCCTGGCTTAGCAATCATGAATAGATTCTGAATTCGAGATCGACCCATTTGTGCAGTGGCAGCATCGCCAACCAGTGGCAGCGCCGGTGATCCTGGGTATAATGCATCTGCAGGAATGCTGAACATAAATGATGGCGCATACCCCGTACCAGCTTGAGTACACGCAATCTTAGTCACAATCCCACCACTCACCGTGACAGTTAACTTTGCAGGCGTGATCCCGCCACCACTATTGCTTGTGAAGCTCACATTTGAGTAAGGCTGGTTCGTTGGGCTGTCCGTAAGACCACTACCCGGATTAATGACTCTAATCAGACTGAACGCCGGATCAAGTGTGCTGTCTGCACGGATACCATATTTACCCACGTTCATACGCATATTGCGTATCCCGAAGTTACCTTGAACTAACACCGTAGTATCGCAATCAGGCGCATTCACGTTAAAGCCTTGTAAAGCAGCGTTAGGCTCTAGGGTCAGTCCCCCAGCAAGATCACTGAACCATAGGGTAGCCATACTGGTCGTGGTCGTGCCATTAGCGCCTTCAAACGTACCATTGCCAAGGATAGTGACACGGCGTGGTACACGCAGACGGGTCGCACTCGTGATCTTAGAAGCAAAACCATCGAATACGACAGTACCACCACCAAGAGACCCTACATAGTCCAAAGCGGCTTGCCATGCGGCAGAGTCATCAGTTGCACCATCGAACTTAGCACCGAAGTCTCGAGGTGAAATATCACCACGCAACTTTGCCTGCACGGTCATGCTCTGGGCACCAGCCCCGCCCTGTAGAAAGCCTACGAGGCTAGAACCGGAGCTGGCAGCCAGATCAGCACGCAGTCCATCATCGACACTGGTTAGTGCAGCGGTTGTGTACTGTGTGTACGACTGTTTCTCGTTAATTGCCATGAGTGTCATTCTCCATTGTGCTTAAAAGTAAATTCAGACCCATAAAAAAAGCCCCACTTTCGTAGGGCTTCATCTCTTCCAAACATCTTAAAAACGTAGCGTCTCACTCCTCATCCTTCGTCTCTTTCTGCTGATTCACAATCGCCAGCACCACAGAGAGCAAAGGAAACGCAATAAACGCACAGCTTAAATATAGATTGGCAAACCAGTAGTAGGACGCGACGGCGCAAACACTAAAGAACACACTTAAACCCGCCCCCAGATACTTGCCCGTCATCAAAGCGCGGGCATTGTGATCCAAGGACTTGTGCTCAAGCTGAATCAGGCTTTTGTCTTTATTGATCCGCGCTTCTTGCTCTTTTTCAGCCATACGAAACAAACGCTCAGCACCATCAGGCACCACGTCGTTATAGCCTTTCAAAGCGGCAGGGGGTGGCAGCGGCCCTTCCCAACTGACGGACATCGAGCCATTGTTGACCGAGCCATTGTTCTTCGGCTCTTTCGGCATCACAGTGGCATCGCCACTGGACTGTTGCTCGATTACAGGTGCAGACTCTAGATAGGGAACTGGATCAGACTCTTGCTGGATGATCGGAGAAGACTCTTGACCTTGAGTAGGATCAGACATTTTTGAGGTTCAGCTCGGCATCAAGGCGGCGCTTAGCACTTGAAAAGTCTTGGGCAATCTTGTCGATATCGGCTTTGAGACGATCGCGATCGCTACGTAGCTCATCACGCTTCACATAGCGAAACGAGGTATTTGGTACTTCATAGAGACTACCGGCAGCACAAACCCCTGACACGAGTCCCGCTAGCATTGCGCTATGACTTGTAGACATGGTTTTCTCCTCTTTGCAGGTAATCAATATTCATCAAGCTACAATCCCCCATATCAGGGCACTTGTCAACAAGTTGAGGGTAATTTATCCGCCCCAACTGACGCTTTATTATACACCAAACGACATCGACGCATCAGCCCATAGCCGAACACAGTTCCACCAGCACCCCATCCAAATCTCGGACATAAGCGACCACTTGCCCCCACGGTTTCTGCTCGGGTGCTTTGACGGCACTTGCCCCTGCTGCCAGCGCCTTTTGGTATGCAGCATCAACATCATCCGCCACAAAAGCCAGCTCCACACCCAGTGGTGCGGCTTTGGGATCAGCTTTGATATAGTGTCCATGCAGATTCATGTCGCCCATCTCATGGGTGGCGAAGGCCAGCGCTGTCTCGCCAGTCTCAAGCTCGCCGTATTGGTTGGACTCATGCAAAAAGCGCGTCTCAAAGCCAAAAGCCGCTTTGTAGAAGTTAAGCGTCGCAGGTACGGAAGTGACGTAGACAATGGTATAGCCGAATTTCATAGCGATTCCTGTGCGGGTTTTAAAGACGCCCCCATTCAAGGCTGAATCGGCTCATTGATCTTCGGATCATTGACCCAGTAGTGATTACTGAAAGTGGCCAAGCATTTTTTGGCATCGATATAATTAAAATTCTGATCGACAGGACACAGATCATTGACCACGCGCATACACTTGACTGCGACCGTATAGTCATAACTGTCGCCATCTTTGGCTTCATTCAAGCACAGATTCCATGAGTTATTCGGTGTGATGCGCTTGTTGTTGAGGCGGGTCATTTCGGCAAAAGAGCTTTCAAAAGAAGGTTTACACGACTGCTCATAGCGCGCCTGATCTTCACCCATGGCATCGGCCTGATCTTCGCATTTGCTGATTTCGGTTTTGAGTATCTGCTGATGCGGCAAGGTGTCAAACACCGTATGCAGCGGCGAATTGAGCGGTACGTTTAGAGGCGCAGTCAGCGCCACCCCTTCGGCAGATGCAAGTGTTGAGCCCATCAGAGCCCCGACCAACAACAAGATTGTGCGCATTCCCATACCACTCCTCACAGACCACAGCCACCACACCAGCCGTTCATTTCGCCACGAATATCCTCTAAAGTGTACTGCATAGCGCATGCCAATTACCAAACTCACACGACGTTTAACTCATCCAGCCCCCCAAGCGGCCTCTTTTAACCTGTTTAGGTGGTATTTTGACATTCATGAGACCTTGAGCGAGCGCTTGCGGAAATTGGCGAAAGCTGTCTGCGCCTTCAGTATGGATGTTTTTCAGCGGCTCATCCGACCACGTGCCGCGATGCTTGCTCCACGACTTGGTATAGCCATCGAGATGCGCTATGCCTGCCTTGCACCCCTCAGCATCAAACCACACATCGGACACCAGACAGTCGCGCGTGATCTGAATCCCTTGTTGCAAATCCACCACGCGCTGGACCAACACCAGATCACGCAGCCCCAAGTCGCTGAGCATTTTCAGCGGACTGACATTGGCCACCTGACCTTGACGCTCATGCCCGGCATCGTGCGGCAGATAGTGTTTACCCCACAGATAGCCGGTCTTTTGCAACGCCTGCACATAGTAAGCATAGGGCTCGCCCCAGCCTTCAATATACCCGATAAAGCGATCTTGCAACCCGACGCGCTGATGCAACCAAATGCCGGTACCATCGCTATTGCCAATATCCCAAAAAGTATTCACCGGCACACCTTGCGTATACTTCACCGCCGTCAAGCGGCCTTGCTTGCGGACACAGGTCATCTGCTCAGCGTAGTAGCAGCCCTCCAGACTGACCTGAAATGCCTCGTCGACAAAGGATGGATACTCCTGCCACATCTTCTGCGGATTGCCGCTAAAAGTCACATCTCTCTCCGAGACATACCAGGCACGCTGTGCCTGATCGAGACGGATCTGATGGCTCGCCTCCAGACTGTCAAAGTAAGCCTGATCGCGCTCGCTGATCAGCACCAGCTCAGGACTGACCCGATAGTGCGGCTCATCGAACCACGGGGCGAAGTGCAAGCGATACTCCTTTTGCGTATGAGGACGCTGTAGTTCAGTGATTTTTTTGGCGGCTTGGGTCAGGTGATAGAACGCGCCATCTTGGCCTTCCGCCGTTGACTCAATCACCACGATGCCACTCGCGGGCACTGCGGGCAGCGAACCGGTCACCACCTCATGCGCCTTAATCGGTGACAAGTGACAAATTTTGCCAAACTCTGACACCAGCAGCCGATGGATCGTACCCGAACGCATCGACGTTGCCACCTTAATCGAGCTGTTATTATGGGCAAACAGCAGCTCAGTGGCGTTATTTCGTGCCAGTGGCAGTGCCGCACGTAAACTCTCAGGCAGATGGTCATAAGCAAACTTAATCTTGTCGCGAAATATCTTCTCCACCGCATCTTTATCTTGGGCAATGATGCCGCAGCGCACATGCGCGTTAAACAGTGCATGATCGAGCCACAAGATACAGATCAGCGTGGTGAACCCGAGTTGACGCGCTTTTAAGATAATATTGCGGTACCACAGCCGTTTGATGAGCCTGCGCTGGGCACGATTGGGACGGAAGGCTTGAATCAGTGCCTCACCCTCCTCATCACCTTTGACCATGATCTGATACAGCGCCCCTGAGCACACCCGCCACAAGGCATCCTGCAAGCAAACCTGCATCTCCTGCATATTCTGCGGCCGATAGTCAAAGTCCACCCCGCCATCCTTACGACGCGGGATCTCATTCGTCATCATCAACCTCATCGCATTCATCTAAGCCATCCAACTCGGCAGCGACCGGAATCGATGAGCCCTGCAATTGATTCACCAGCAAATGTACTGGATTTTTGCTATCACCCGAGTGACGCATGCTGACGGCATCGCCGTATTTCTTGGGGTTCATCCGCGCCAGAATCCACTTGCGGGTATCGATGCGCAGTTTGGTGCGGGTGATGTGATCGCGGTCCAGTTTGCCATTCGACTCACCGTCGTCATTGACGCCGTAGTCATTGCGGTTGTCATCGGCGATATCGAGCAATTCTTCAAACATCGCATCGGCCTGCACTTCACGCGCGCGGCTGTAGATTTCAGCAAATGCCTCATGCACCCGCAGCCAGCCCATCACCGTCGACAGGCCGGGCATATCGTCACAGCGGCAAATCCCACGCAATGACTCACCGCCGATCATGCGTTCGCAAATGAGCTGACTGATCTGGGTGTTATACGTGCTGGGGCGACCGACGGGATTCTGGGTGATCAGATAAGGGGCTTGGGTCTTGCGCACGTTGGTCACGACCGACTCCTCCTCACAAAAAAAATAGAAAAATGGCCTGTGTATCGCCACAACATCACCAACGCCGTACAAAACCATGCAGCCCGCCGTACAATGCCGTACAAAAACAGCGGCTAAGTGACGAAAAAACTTATAATTGACAACCACTACGCACATTCTACCCGTGCTTTTTTTGAGCAAATCGGCGATAATCAGTTATCTTATTTTTTGCCCAAACAATCTCGGTACGCATGCCATGGATGTCATTGTCGTTAACGATTTTGTAGGATTCACTTGTTTGAGCTGCAATGGATTGTTGCCTGAAACACTTGAGAATCTGTCAAAATCTTATTATCTATCCGGTTCAACCTGCCCGCATTGCTGGCAGGTCATCAGCAGCCAGACCAAGCAGCAACAGCTCAAAGCCTACCTCGACGCCCGTGTGCTGCATTCTGCAGTACTGCGTAGTGCTTAAAGACTGAGTCACTAAAAACAAAAAACGCGCAGCAAGACTTCCAGCAGTGCGAGCTCAACGTTAATCCTATCCCATTGCCAGCAACCGTGCAGGCCCATCCTTGCGCGGTCAACGCGGCCTGCCCGAGATAACCGCCCTCTTCAACCCATTGACCTAAATGACCAACATTCTTGTCAGAAAAGTCATTGCATAACAGTGGGCACGTTTGCATTATCGAGTATATGCGGGTCCAGTTTGATGGATATCACCGTCGTTTCAGACAGCCCTCACAAACAAAAAAAAATTCATAAATACGCGTGACTTATCAGGGATAGCAAGCATGGCAAAATTCATGGGCTTTAGATGCTTAAGTTGTGACACGTTACAAAGTGAGGACATCGAAGAACCCATCAGCCACAACCTGTACTTATCAGGCTCGATTTGTAATCACTGTGGGCAGATCATTCCCACTGAAACCAAAAGTAAACAGCTCAACAACTACTTAAAGTCGCGTATCTATGCCTCGGATGAGTTGTACAGCGCATCCAATGCCTCCCCCGAGGAGTAATGCACGCGCCATAATTGAACACCGAACCATGAACACATTACGCAAGATCCATGCTCGCATGAATCTTGCATGGCTTGAGCACCGTTTTTCCAAAGCGGACACCGCCTACGGCGCATAAGCACGGGCTTTCATCACCATAAATTGGTCGGAGCAGATCATGGAAGGTTTTCTGGGTTTTATCTGTCAAAGCTGTCACTCACTGCAAGCGGAAGATATCCAGCCGACACAGCGGACGACCCTGCATTCTTCGATCTGCAGTGACTGTGGACAAGTCATCTCCGCTCAAACCAAACTGCAGCAACTGGATGACTATTGGGCAGCTCAGCCCGCAACGGCGGCTGAACGGGATGCCCAAGCCGAGCAGGCTGAGCTGTCAAAAATCAAAAATCGCAAATTTTAGCCCGCAAAGCCAAGCAGTCACCTGTTGATTTAAAGTGTATCCTTGGGGCATCTCACACAAATCCGTTACACTGTAAAAAATTCGTCTGGACCCTCATGACCTTGTCAAAACTCTGCGTGGCATTCCTCGGGCTGACCCTATCCTGCGGCAGCTATGCCTCAGCGATACTGCCCCTTGCCGCCCACTGTCTTCCGCCAGAACCCCATATCTTACAACCGCTCCAGCCCTTCTTAAGTCAAGTGCGTCCCAAAGACCTTTTGGCGGATCCGTCGCATGTCTCGCTCTTGATCACCGTTGCTCTCAATCAAAAATTCGGGCGCAACTTTACCTTGGATGAGGTCATCAACGTCATCGACAAAGACCGCGCCCGTCCAAATACCATGTCTTTTTTTGAAGTGCGCCACACCTTGCGCAAGCTCGGTTATGACGCCGTTGGGCTACGCTTTGATCACCCGCTAGAAGAAAGCCCGCGTGCGGACGACATGATGTTTATGATTGATGACAAGACCTACCCGAAAACCCGCGTCATGGTACTGGTCTTTGCCGCAAGCGAAACCTCACGCCACATCCTCTATCCCAACGGATACGTCTGCGCCATGGCCACCGACCAGTTTATTCAATACTTCTCGCATCAGGCGATTCTGTTTGTACGGGCAGCCGGCAGTGCGGTTTTTGATCAAGCCGTCAAGTCCACACCCAAACTGACCTTGGCAGATTTTGCTAAGCTCCCAGAGCCTGAGCGGCAAGTGCTGCCTCAAGCCGATCCAAACAGCAAGATCAAGATCCACGGCAGCATAGGCGGCACCGGCAAGACCAAGGCCATCACCCTACAAGACCTCGGCATCCCGTAAAACCACGATCTGCAGCCGTCACCAGCGCCGCACATAAAAAAGCCCATATCTGCTGATATGGGCTTTGGGTCGTGCGATTCACATCCACAGTGTGTCTAACCGTCCCTTTTGTACACCCGCAGAATAACCCGCTTTAATGACTTCCTGATGACAGACCTGTGCAAACTTTGCACGCCTAATCCCCTATACACAACTGCAACATCGACATATCTCGACATACAAAGCCACAGGACAAGGCTTGAAACACTGATCAAAAAGCGTACTCTTTGAGTTCCACTTGCTGGACGTGCCACGCACAAGGAGTTCGACGATGAATGAGTTCTTAATAGCCTATGACCTCTGTAACCGCAATAACTACACCGATATTTGCGGAGCGATCAGTGGTTTGGATACCAACAGCTGGCCTTTTCTGCACTCGACCTGGATAGCCCATAGCGACCTGTCGGCCGAAGAAATCACCGCCTGTTTAAGACCGCACATCTGCAAGCAAGACAAACTGTTTGTCGTGCAACTGGCAGGGGATTGGTCTTCGGTCGGCTTACCCAAATTTTCTGCGGACTGGTTACAAGCCAACTTGTGATTGAATCTCCGCACATCGTGATGCGCACAAAGGGTCTACATCTGACCCGCAAAGCGCTGCCCGTCTGATCGAGAGGCAAGTTCATGGATGGCAGCCATGAACTTCCCTCTCCAAACCCACATGCATAAAAAATCCCCCATCAACATCCAATTGAGTGGGGGATTTTTATACAGCTTATCATCAATGCTATTCATACGATCTGGGAGATCTAACTGGTCGTTTTATTTCTACTTCTGTGCAATTAACAATTACAACCAACCGCAATGCATCTTATTTAAAGTTCGACCAGTATGGTTAAACCATAGCATATAACTGCTATTAGCGTCAAGCCCTTTGTGGATAAAATCATCGCTTTTTCGACATCCTCATGTGCCTTTTGTAATCAATAGTCAACATTACTGTGCTATTTTTAGATCGTGTTATTCAATTGAAAACACTTACTAAAACAACAGATCGAACACCACGTTTGATAGCTTATTCATCGGGGAAACCATGTTTTTTTTCAAACCAACGCACCGCGTGATCGGCTTGCTGCTCGGCATCAGCTTAAGCCACGCGGCCCTTGCTGCACCGACCTTTACCGTCACGCCTTATCTACAAAACCCATCCGCCACCGCGATCAGCCTCGGCTTAGAAGTGCCTGTCGGCAGCGCGCAGCCTGCGGTGGAATACCGCCCATATGGCAGCACAGGGGCATTCCAAAGTCAGAACATGACATTGGCCGCGCTATCCAGCACCGTCTATGAAACCCGCCTCAGCGGTCTACAAGCCAGCAGCAACTATGAATATCGCATCAAAATCGCCGGTGACGTCAGCGCCATCCAGCGCTTTAAAACCTGGCCGACCCAAGGCACAACCACTGCGGGCAAGTTCATCGTCATCAGCGACCCCCAAGCCAGCTTCAGCAACTCGGTCACCGTACTCAACAAAATCGTCAGTCAAGTGATTAGCCAGCAGTGTGCAGGCGTCGCATCCAACTGTGCGGATCAGTTCAATGGCATCTTGATCGCCGGCGACCTCACCGAAAACGGCGGCAACCGCACTCACTGGCGCAGTCAGTTCTTCGCCCCTTTATCACCACTCATGGCCAACGTGCCCCTGATCGCAGTCCCCGGCAACCATGACGTACTGGGCGATGGCGAGTTAAAGAACTATATCGAATACTTCTCCAATCCCGCCAATGGCGTCGCCAACTACAGCGAACAATGGTTTGCCCTGCAATACGGCAGCATGCGCATCTTGGGTTTAAACACCAACCCCTCCGACCAACGTCAGGGCATCTTTAACCGCCAAGCCCTCAATGCCCAGCTCGGCTGGCTAGATCAACAGCTCGCTCAAGCCAAAACTGACCCACAGACCCAATCCGTCTTTGCCGTGTTCCACCACCCCTGCCTGTCCGAACTGTGGCGTCAAGGGGAAACCATCGGCGCCTGTGAGATCGTCGGTCGCTTGGAGAACCTTAGCAGCACCACCAACAAGCTTACGGGACACATCTTTGGTCATACCCATGCCTACTCACGCGGTCACTCGCTGAACATCCCGCACCTGTGGTTGAACTCCGCCACCTCAGGCGGCAACAGCGAAGATCTGGCGATTGCCAGCGACCTCAAGGACTATCACAACTTTGCCGTCAGCCGTAACGAGTTCGGCATCGTGGTCATGGATGTCGCCGCCACCCCCGCGGAAGGCATCAGCATCAAACGCTACAGCTTGCTGAACGTGCCGAGGAATGCCTCGGTCAGCACCATCAACGCCAGCAGCCTCTCACTGGTCGACACCCAAAACATGGCGGTCGGCAACAACAGCGCCGCCGTCGGTGTCGCACCGCTTACCCCGAGCATGCCCGCATCTGCGGTGGAGTTGATTGGCGTCAGCAGCGGCGCACCTGCACAGGAAATCCACTGGCAGTTCTCCAAACAAGCCGACTTTACCGGCAACGTCTTTGACGTCTGGGGCAATGAAACCCGCACATCGAACATCTATATCGACGCCCAAAAAGTCATGACTGACACCCAAGTAGGTCAGGACATTCTGCGCTTAAAGCTCAGTCAGATCCTCGCCAAATATCCGGTCTATCTCGGCGGGGATGACTACTATCGCGCCCAAAAGCCCAACAGCTACCAGATGTCCAACTTCCCCACCCCCGCCATCCCGACCCAAATGACCTTGAGCAATGGTGACGTCTGGCACTTCCGCGCTCGCGCCCGTGATAGCGCACTGCGCTGGGGCAGCTTTAGCCTACCGAGTAGCTTTACCGTCGCCACCTCAGCCAGCACATGGAGTGCCAACCTCGTCAGCAACGGCGGCGCAGAAAGTCAGATGAGCGCATGGACACGCGACGTCGGCTATATGCAAGCCATCACCGCCGCACAAAATGGCGGTACCGCCGCCTATGCGGGTAGCTACTACTTTACCGGAGGCGGCTTTGGCAGCACCGCCAGCAGTGGCACAGATGCCATGGTTCAAACGCTGAATATGAACAGCTATAGCAGCGCCATCGATCAAGGCAATGCCTTGGTGCGCTACTCAGCCGTCATGCGCGGTTGGGCAGGTCAGAGCGACAAACCGTCGTTAACCCTCGGGTTTTATAACGCCAGCGGCGTGAAGCTCGCCAGCAGCAACAGCCTGAGCAATACCAGCGCAACATGGACACCACAAAGTGCCACCATGACCATCCCCGCCCTCACCCGCAGCATCCGCGTCGAAGCCAAAGCTGTGCGCACTGGCGGTAATGACAACGATGGCTACTTGGATAACATCAGTGTCGAAGTAATGCACTAAGCCGTGCGCAAAAGTCTGCACTCAGGCGCAATAAACCACACGGCGCCTATGACCGCAGTCGATGATAACGCATAAAAAAATCCCCCGACCCTGTATAGGGTGGGGGGATTTTATCTTGACGCGCCTAATTCTGTTTTAAACGTCTGAATCTCGTCATTGATCGAGGCTTTCAGATCTTTGATCAAAAGATGATTCCATCATCGGTCTCTCGACCAGACTGCGGGATCACCTCATGCGGCTTGCTTCACGACCAAGCCAATATCACCACGAACCACGACTCTACACATTATTATTTTTTTAATCTTTGACACACACTCGCACTTCAACTACTTTTTTATGCCACTCATTCCATGAGCATAAATCGTCCGACACTGGGATCAGCATACTCGAAAACATTCTTATCCACTTCCAGCATGGTGATGCCATTTTGGTCATAGATCAGATGCCGTGCACGCGGATCTTTACGCTCCCAACTCTCGACGCCGAAATAGATTTCGATCTCTTTGCCTTGATGAGGATCAGCTGCTTTTCTTGCCCATTTTCGTTCCATGTTAAATCACGCCTCCGTTTGTGATAGGAAGCTCAGATTAGCAAATTGTCAAACAATTTACGACTTAAAAAAGAGACTAAGTAGTCAAAATTTTGTATACATTCCAGTGTTTTGTGAACTACATCACACTTTAATGCGTCGCTATTTTAGACGATGCAAAGTCGGCTCGCATCCGAAGTTTTATCCCGCGACTACGGATACTTTTCAAGCGATTACCGTGCGCAAATGCCCGTGCAAAACGCACATGTTCAGCAGGAAAAATCCGTGCCCTGCGCGATACGATTCTTCAGTGTAAAATGAAATGCCTTCCGATCAGCCTGCACAGGTGATACGCTTAACAGACAGCGATCAGAGCCCGCCATAAAACGCCCGCTCAGAAACTTCCGCTCAAAACACCCGCTCAAAAATCGTAGGCATAAAAAAACCCAGACGTTTTGGAGGCCTGGGCGAAACTTGGAAAAAGGTCACAACATTGCTGCTGTATGATGCAAAGATAGCACCTAAGCAAAAATAGACAGGTCTGTATTGTCCTACACAAATCATATTTTTTTAAAATCTGAGCGACCGTCAGATGATACGGCTTTATAAAGACCTGCGTATATGCAGCTAACGTTGGATATTGACCGAAAAAGAATCTAAAACTTGTACTTTGAGCTGACTAATTTTATCGGCCTCCGTCACAGTCATCTCACACCGACCGCAAACTTCATCGTCAAAATAAGCCCGTTTTTGTAGACTATTTAATGGATGCGGTACGGCAAAACCGCAATGCACACAGCGGAACGTATAGGGAGAGCGCATGAAAGAATCTCCTATCAATTTCTGATGAGTTGAGGGAACCATTGGGTTAAATGGCGCGATTAAAGACTGGGATAAACGATTAAATACAGGACTTACGATAAACAACTTATTGAAAAAAAACTTTTTGTTGCGGCTTTCCCAGTGTTAAGTCTAGGTTATTGATCTTGACCATCAACAACTCATCAACCCGGGCCGTAGCCGTATCAACCGGAATAATGTGTCCACAGACCCGACATACCGACCCACTGAGATGATGATTTT
>CAYJTU010000027.1:23394-26842 GCA_964373105.1 uncultured Moraxellaceae bacterium
CGCGGGCAGCGTGGATTGGCCCAACGGAATGACTTGGCAACTTAGACACATGCGACTCAAAAACTGAACCATGAAGCACCTCGACAATGATAAAAGCCTGCGTTTTAGAAAACACATACCAAATGGTAAAGCAATTATCATGCTAAAAGTGTGAACTATTTATCATAAATATGTCGCTTTATCATGCGAAAGTCGGGGGTTTTGTAGGCGGTAGAGCGCTCAGCGCATCTTTTTCAACAAAACATCACAATCCTCATATAGCATCCAACACGACTCAGATCCAAACACGCATCGCTAAACACATCATCAGGAGATCGACATGGGCGCATGGGGCACAGGTATTTTTGACGACGATACATCGTGTGACTTACTGGCAGACGTCATAGAAGACGGCGCGCTTAGCTTTGTTCGAGATGCGCTAGAGATCGACACCAGCGACTATATTGAGTATGAGGACGCCTACAAGATCATCGTCTCCGCCGCCCTCATCGACACCCTGCTCAACCAGACCGATCACCACTATCCGGTCGATGACTTTGACACATGGCTTGCGGCCCAACCTCGCGCAGAGATTCTCGCCCATCAAGCCGCCATTCTAGCCAGCCTCCGTCTCGTCTTGGCCGACTCAGAAATCACCGAACTCTGGCAGGAAAATGAAGAAGAATTCCCCGAGTGGCAAGCCAATATCCAAGCCTTGATTGATGGTTTACAGCCCGCCTAAAATGACACCCTCACGCCACAATCAACTCCCGCTTGGTCTTTCGCAGATAATCAATCATCGACGACTCAATCTCCGCCTGCACCGAAAACAGATAATCGGTAAGGCGCGTCTCAAACAACTCCCAGCGCGCGCGGTAGCCCGACTCACACATCGTGATCCCGCCCGCCTTCATCCGATCAGCGCGCGTCACACAGACGTTGGGATACAGCACCTGATACAGCGCAATACTCGCGATCCCCTCGCACAGTGCCTGTAGATCCACCTTGCGGCATTTCAGTCCTGACTGCTCGACTGCATGCCGGGTCTGATCGGCGAGCAGCGCCACCATACGCGGCTTCTCACGTCCCGCACGTGGGTTATGCAAAAGAAACGCGAGATCCTGCGCCACCGGCGGCAGCCGTGCCAGCGCCCCGCAGACATCCTCCCAATCGATATCCGCCTTGCCGCCCATAGACGGACGATAGTTCTGTGTCTTGGCGTTCAACTTACTCATGATTTCCAGTACGCTCATCGCTCGCTACTCCCAAAATTCATGTTAAAGGCTCATGCTAAAAGCGCATGTGATCAAATCATGACAAAGACTCATGGCAAAGATTCCACGCGGTTTTACAGCACCCCGCGCTCAATCAGCAGCAACTCGGCATGCGGCAGCAAGCGATTCATCGCACGCAAGGTCACCGCAGTCTCCTTGACCTTCTTCAAAAACCACGCCTCAGAGCGCAAACGATAGCCACTCGGGTCATACTCCAGATGACTCTTGCCGCACAGCGGAATCGTAAACTCATCGCTGGCCAGCGTCGTGCCCCCATGCCCATGCACCGCACCGTGCACCGCACTTTGTGAATGCGCCGGCGCAACCAAAGTTGCCCCGCAGATACAGCACGGCAAAGCCCGCACCGCGCGCAAGTGCACGTGGCTGCGAAAGTACTCAAACTCAATGACGGGTTGTTTTACACTGACATTGATAGCAGTCATTGCGCCCCCTTGAAATCCATCTGCTGACACGTGGTCATACCCCTTTCGTTGAGCGCGTTGTCGCGCATCTTTTAGTATCATGCTCATCGGCAGTGACGGTGCATGCGGCCTCTGACTGAAATGGCGCCAGATACACGCCCATATACTCACTCATCACCCGTTTGGCATGCTCAAAACCATAGCAAACTGCCGTCTGGTAACCATACGATTTAAGCCGCGCCAAGACAACCTGCTGCGCAGGTGATAGCACCCCTTTTTTCGCTTTCAGCGCCACAAACAGCCCATGAAAGCCCTGCCTTGGCACATAGATCTGAAAGTCAGGAAAACCCGCCTGCATGCCCATCTCCTTAAACTTCGCGCCCTCGCGCGGCGAGCGTTTCCCCCCGTTCGGACTATGGTGTAACACATCTGCGAGCTTGCCGTCACCCCACGCCATCAAACGTGCCCACTGCATCACCAAACGATGCTCATGCTCCTCACTGACACGGCGTGGCGGGCATGATTTTTGACATCGTTTTGGGCATAGTTTCGGACTCAGCTTAAAGCCATCCAACTGCACCGCACGCGACTCTGCAATACTTAATTTCATCACAAACACGCCTTGGACAGGATCTGATGGGCCGCTGCATGAATCGCGCCATCCCCCTGACCGCGGATCTGGGCAATCGCCTGTGCGGCAAGCTGCTGACGCCGAGTCTTCTGTGCAGGTGTCTCTGGATGATGGATCGTCGCTGGTGCCGCGATCGCCTTGGGAATCGTCCAGCGCGCCCCGCCCATGTACTCGCTCTTCACCGCCTTATAGACCTCGATGAATGCGGGTCGCATCTGCGCCTCATGCTTATGGCGCATTTCCCAAAACCCCAGCCGCCGCACCGCCTCATAGACCAATGCATCACGGATCTGGGCATCGCCCGACATGCGATACGCCTCCGCATCACTCAGCAACTCGCCCTCAAAACACCACGCGAGCAACGTCGGAATCGACGGACAAAAATCACAGGCCGACGTGCTGATGCGCTTAAAACACTTGGCCAGCTGCTCAGGGGCCACCGCCCGAAATGACGCACAAATCGTCTCCTCCAGCATGGCTGGCGCCACACCCGCCCACTTGCGATTAAACTCCGCCCCGTAGAAGGACCGCAGCCGTTCAATAAACTGCCGCGCCTGCACAGCCGTAAAGGGATCAGGGACCCTGTGATTATTTGCGCGGTTTGCCATCGACTCATCCGCCTTAGACGCATTAACTAACGACATAGCCACCTCCCCAAACCCGCGCTTGCGGCGAGACATCGATCAGATTTCCAGTACCAGCACCCGCATTCGCAAAATACTGATCCCACGCCGACAGCGCCTTGCCCTGAGCCCGCCCACTCCATGCTGAGCCATGCTGCGCGCTGCGATGTTGAGTGCTGCCGTGATGCGCCATCACCGATTGATGGATGATCTCGTCATGCCATGACCTCTGATGGAGATAGGTTTCAGGATTCTTGCGAAACGCCTTATCGGGCTGTGCCTGCTTGTACAGCGGCACATGCGTCATGATCTCCTCACGCTCAGCATCACTCAGCGCCCGCCATTTTTTCTCACAGGCTTTCGGCTGCACCTTCTTGTCGTAGAGATCCCAAAAGGTCTCAAAGGGAATGTTTAACGCTGTCAGACTAGCCTTAGGCAATGCCCCATGCATGCACCGCTGATCGCCCCTCTACAACCGCTTCCACGCCACCGTCTGCCTGTCCCTGCATGGTCCACTCT
>CAYJTU010000028.1:0-26842 GCA_964373105.1 uncultured Moraxellaceae bacterium
CACCATGCCTTGCGACTTCAAGAAATTTGCGGTTTTTGCGATGTCTTGTGCAGTGCCTTTGGCAAGTAAGCGCGGGCTTAGTTGCGCCTGCAAATCAGGATAGTTTGCCCCTTCCAGCAAGGTCGGAATGTCCTCTGGTTTCACGCCTGTTAACTTTGCTATTGCCGTGACTTGGGCAGACTGTGCAGTCCACTCGCTTTTATGCTGTTTATAATTCGCAAAGCTCTCCAGAGTCACCTTGGCAAATTTTGCAACGATTTCAGGATGCGCTTTCGCAAAATCCTTACGCACAACCCAAACTTCGAAAGTCGGATGTCCCCACGAACCCACTTCATCCGCACTGATCAGTACATGTCCTGTCTTTTTGATCTCTGCCAATGCAGGCGACCACACAAAAGCACCATCAATATCACCACGCTGCCACGCCGCATTGATCTCAGAAGGATTGAGATTGACTAGCGTAATTTTAGACGTTGGAACCTGCCAATGCTGCAGGGCGCCCAGCAAACTGTAATGGGATGTTGATACAAAAGGCGTCGCAATCTTTTTACCAATCAAATCCTCTGGACTTTTAATGCCACTGCCCGTTCTCACCACAAAGGCTTCCGCGCCTTTAATCTCTGCAGAAACAATAAATGCCTCGATCGCAAGCTCCCGCGATGCGCCAGCGGCCAAAGGGCTAGAACCTAAATTACCGATATCAACATCGCCTGACGCGAGTGCATTGATGACTTCGGCCCCACTGTTAAAACGCTTCCACTCCACGGGCGAGCCGATTTCTTTATCGTATAAACCTTCTGCTTGAGCCACTTTTGATGGGTCTACACCCGTTTGGTAGGCGACAACTGTGTGTAATTTTTCGGATTGAGAACAGCCTGTAGCCGCAACAACAAGACTGAGTAGCGGGAGTAGATAAAACTTGCTGCGTTTCAAAAGAATGACGCCATATCAAAAATAGACTCGTAAGCCTAAGAGATATCACTGATCCAAAAAACTAATAAATAACGCTAAATAAATCATATTTTTTTGTTTGGTCAAAATTTTCCTAGAAGATTTTCGCTTAGGCGCATAAAATATCGCTTGACACTATATCGCACACGATATATATTTTAAGCATGAAGACACTAAACCCCTCCTGCTCCGCTGATACGAATTATTTAGCCCTAGATGCGCAGCTGTGCTTTGCGCTGTACTCCACGATGCTCGGGATGAATAAAGCCTATCGCAAGCTACTTAAAGAGATCAACCTCACCTATCCACAATATCTGGTGATGCTTGTGCTTTGGGAGAAGGATGGGATCAATGTCTCGGACATTTGTGATCAGCTTTTTTTGGAAACGACGACTTTGACACCGCTACTCAAGCGCCTAGAAGTCAGTGGATTTATACGCCGCCAGCGCTCTAGCGTTGATGAGCGTCAGGTGATGATTACCTTGACGGATGCAGGCTTAGCGCTTAAAGAAAAGGCCAAGAGTATCCCTCAGTGTATCGGCGAGAGCGTTGGCTACTCTCAAACAGAGCTTAAGCAAATGCGTGAAAGTCTCATCGATCTGCGCAAGAGACTGTTTAAAGGCAATGCTTAAATAAGCGATTTGCACAATGAAAGGCGGCAGACCTCAGACGTTTGCTTTTTTTAAACCCATTAATATCGTACACGATATTAATATACACGATAGTAACTCGCATGTTGCGAGATACACGTATTCAGTTGCACTCACATAAGGAGACTCTCATGTCTATCGAAAAAGCGTTATACCAAGCCCATGCCAAAGCCACTGGCGGCCGTGATGGCCGTGCAACCACAACCGATGGCGCACTAGATCTTAAACTCACCACACCACGCGAGCTTGGTGGTCGCGGTGATGCTGGCACCAACCCAGAACAACTGTTTGCTGCTGGGTACAGTGCATGTTTTATCGGTGCGATGAAGTTTGTCGCGGGTCGCGATAAACTTCCGATGCCCGCCGATGCCAGCGTTGAAGGGACTGTCGGTATAGGCCCACTCCCAACAGGCTTTGGCATTGAAGTCGAGCTGCGCATAGACTTACCCAATATGGACCGTGTACAAGCGCAACAACTGATTGATGCCGCGCATATCGTCTGCCCCTACTCCAATGCAACGCGTAACAACATCGACGTCACGTTAGTGCTGGTGTAACCTCGACCATCACATCGCCTCCTCTAAAAACCGCAGCTTTGCGGTTTTTTTTCATTGCAAATTTGCGCAATCTAAACATCCACTCATCGGCCGCAACAATAAAAATGTGCAAATCGGTTTAAAATTTTGTAAGATATATCTAACAAAATTGTAATGCTACTTAAAATGACTTCTATCTATCCTCGAAGAGCGCTTGAGATCCAGCCTGTCGTAATTACGACAGAGACTTATGATATCCCGCTTGCCCTAGAGCGTGTCTCAGCAGGCTTTCCATCTCCTGCAGCAGAATATATGGATGGCGGAATTGACCTGAATAAGCATCTCATTAAAAACCTCAAATCGACGTTTATTGTCCGTGTAAACTCGATGTCGATGCGTGATGCAGGGATTTCAGTAGATGATGAACTGGTCGTTGATCGTTCCGTGACTGCCGAATGCGGTGATATCGTGATTGCGCTCATCAACAACGAATTCACGGTCAAAACGCTGATGATTGAAGCACGGGAACCAGATCAGCGCAAAGTCTGGCTACGCGCGGAAAACCCAGCATTTAAATCGATCTACCCAAGAGAAAATGAAGATATCGAAGTCTGGGGTGTCGTGACATTTGTGATGAAAAATGTTTATAAACGCAGACGGCAGAAATCATGAAACAGGTCTATGCACTGGTCGATGTGAATAATTGCTATGTGAGCTGCGAGCGGGTATTTAACCCAAAATTAAAAGGCAAACCTGTCGTTGTGCTTTCAAACAATGACGGCTGTGTTGTATCACGCAGTAGCGAAACCAAAGCACTGGGTGTGCGTATGGCAGGGCCATGGTATCAGTTTAAGGATCTCGCAAAGCAGCACGGCATTATCGCCTTATCGAGTAACTATGCACTATATGGCGAGATGTCGAATCGTTTTATGGAGATCCTCGGCGATTTCGTCACCCCTGCCGAGCAAGAAATTTATTCCATCGACGAGTGCTTTCTTGAGCTCACGCAGTACCAGAACTTATTTAATCTGACTGATTATGCACAGCAAATGCGTCAGCGCATCAAACAATGGATTGGACTCCCCGTTTGCGTCGGGATTGGTGCCACCAAGACGCAGGCCAAGCTTGCAAACTATTGGGCAAAGTCACACACAGACTTCAATGGCGTTTGTCATTGGCTAGAGATCGACCCTGAAATCAAAACCGCATGGATGGCACAGACTGAAGTGCGTGAGGTTTGGGGGGTAGGTCGTAAACATGCCGAAGCACTCGGGAGAATGGGCATAAAATCGATTGTCGATCTGGTTAAGGCTAATCCAATGCAGATCAAAAAACATTTTTCAATTGTGCTTGCCCGTACTGTGATGGAATTGCAAGGCATCAGTTGCTTAACGATGGAGACGCAGACTGCAGTCAAACAGCAGATCATCTCTTCTCGTACTTTTGGTACACGTATTTCGCAACTCGATAAACTGCATGAAGTCATTACCGTATTTGCAACCCGTGCCCATAGCAAACTACGTGCAGATAAATCGGTTTGCGCCATGATTACAGTCTATATCACGACTAACCGACATCGAGAGCAAGATCGCCAAATTCGCAATAGTTTTACAGTGACACTCAAAGATGCAAGCGATGACATCCTGATGATCGCACACGCTGCGCGTCTCGCTACTTCAAAGATCTATCAAAAAGGCTATGACTATCAAAAAGCGGGTGTGATTTTATCCGCAATCTCCCCCAAGACAACGTGCATACAATCCTTGTCTTTATTTGACTCGGACCCCATTGAAGCGATCAAGCACGAAAGCCTGATGGATGCACTTGAAAGAGTGTCCTCTAAATTCGGTAAAAAATCTTTAGGCGTGGGTGTATCTGCCGTCCGAGGTCAAAGCTGGGAGATGACCCAAGCGCATCGCTCCCCAAATTATTTATGTGACTGGAATGATATACCAAGAGTTAATTAATGATGAATAAAGACCATGAAGAGATTTTACTAGACTTAAGCTGGGATGACTTCTACCAACAAGTGCTCGAACATTTCAATCGGCATTGGGCGCTTCATGTTGCAGAAAGCTCATTACTTTACGCGTGGCTGATTGAGCAGTGCCTGCGTGATGACTTTTCAGATGAGGAGCAAAAGAAGTTACTTGCCATCAACTTCTTTGATTTCAAACAAACCATCAAAACCAAAAAGTATCTCGCCAAGATCGCCCAGAATTGGTCGACAGTGGAAGATCAGTATTTAATCGAAAATAGTGAGTTACAGATAGAGCTGTTGGCTCAAGAACTACAGCGGACAACAGATGAGGTACAAGACCGTCGCCAAAGCCTTGGACTCATCCGCAGAATGCGTGCGATCACGAGACTCACGATGCACTAAGGATTACAATTGATCGCACTACCCACCCGATGCCCATGAAATCCACGGATATAAACGCACCGAACAATTCTTAACAATAGCAAATTATCTAAGGAAACAATCTCCTAATTCTAAGCCGCATCATCCTTGAAAAGTTTGGATACACATTACAAATGCAGCCCTGAAATTTGTACTTTTCTGCGTGATATGATCATTTTCCCATCAGCTAGGACGGCTGTTATGAATACTCAACGACTCATTTATAGCAATACTTATAGCCATAACGATGCTCTTGTAAATACTATTTTAGCGAAGTCGAGTCGCGAACACGATACGCGCGAGATGGTGAGGCTGGTGGATAAATCACGCTGTTCGAGGCAGCACAATGCCGTCGTGATTGCGGTACTGGCCCTGAATGAACACAATACTTTATGCAAACTCATGAATGAAAATCGGAACGCCAATGCCTCTCCCCGCAAACGGGCAACCCAATAAGCAGCACGCTTTTTAACGCAATATGTCCTGATTTGAATTCATCCAAAGACTCATGATTTTGATCATGAGTCTTTTTTTGATCTACAAATCACCCATACTCTAATCGTTGACAGTATCAAAAACTTACTTCACAATTTCATATATGAGAACCATTTTCATCTTCTTGCTACTAACATGGCTGCCAATCCAAGGCTCTTGGAGTGTGGCGGCACAGTTTTGCCAGCATGAAAGCCAACCTACCCAATGGCATTGGGGACATCATCAGCACGCAAAACATGGTGCTGGACTTTCTGAAAGTGTGATTGGTCAAGATAAGGCCAGCTTAGATAAAAAAATGAGTATTAATCACGGCGACCATGTTGGTCACCTTGATCATGGTCTAGAACTCGTAAGCGATATTGCACCAATTACCATCATGCAATGCTTTACGTGTATCCAGCAGCCGAATCCCCCACCAAACTATGAGTCTACAGTCCTCGATCTCCCCGAAACGCCACGCTGGCTTCCCGCAGCTATTGGCGGGGTAGCGACCATTTAATTTTATCTGTTTTATTTAAAACAAAGCCCGCCAAATCCTGACTTCCTCTTTTAGGAGCATTATTTGATGCGTGGCATTTTTGCATATTTACCCATCGTGACCGCCATCGCTGGCCTCACCCCAATCGCACTACAAGCACAGGTTGTTCTGACGGACAATCCGAACTCAACATTTGAAAATTCAACTACCACGGTTGATCAAAGTCTTATCGTTGAACCCGCAATCCCGCTCTCACTTGCTGATGCACTCAAGCAAGCGCAAAGCTATACGCCGATTAAAAACATGCTGGCAACCCGCCAGCAAATTCGCGAGGCAGAGTTACTCCAGAGTGGTTTACGAATCAACCCTGAACTCTCAATTGCCTCACTGGGTCTCAAATCTAATCAACAAGAACAATCCTTCGCAGTCAATCAGCGACTAGATGTTTTCGGTGTGCGCTCGGCCAAACAGCAATTGGCACAAGCACGACTCGATACCGAAGGGGTTCAACAATCGCAATATCAAGCACGACTCAAGCTGATGGTGATGGCGGCTTATCGTCAAGTCGCGATCGCCGAGCAAAGACTAGATCTGGCCCATCAGCAACAGTTGCTCAGCCAGCAAAGTGTGCTGGTGACCAAGCGTCGATTCGAAGCAGGTCGCATCGCAGAAGTGGAGCTGACACGGATGCAAATCAGTCAGCTGCAAGCAGATAGCGAAGCGAAAAATGCACAAAATGCACTGAGCATCGCACGTCAAAACTTGAGTCGTTATTGGGGTAATCCGAGTCCTGTGTTTACCAAGACGGCATCGCCATCTGCTTGGCCTACGCTCAATCGTGCCGATTTATTACAACGCCTCGCAGACAACCCCAGTCAGCAGTTAGCAAAGCGTGCACTGATTGAATCCGATGCACAACTCAAACTCGCTCAATCCCAAAAATATGGCATGCCCACAGTCAGCGTCGGGATGCGCCGTGTTGCTGATCCGACTGCTCAGACCTACTCACAAGTGACTGTCGGTTTGAGTATGCCGATTCCTGTTTTCGGTCGAAATCAAGGCGCGGTCTTGGCGGCTCAATCGGGACAGCGCCTCGCACAGCAACAATTGCAAATAACCCGTTTACAGCGAGAGCAGACTCTAACCCGTCTCATCTCTCAAGCCGATAATCAATCCGAACGCTACCAATCGATATTGACTCAGCAGCTTCCACAAGCCAGAAATGTACAAAAGAAGATGCTGCTTGGTTTTGAAGAGGGAAAATTTAGCGTCCTTGAAGTGCAACAGTCACAGCGTGACTTGTTGCAGTTGGAGCAGACCGCCCAAACAGCGCTCTCTGAGGGCTGGCAAACGGCACTACAAATCGAAGCAGTGCTCTCTGGCTTGGCACTAGATGCCGATCCAGCAAGCCCTATCCTACCCGACACCTTAAACACCACATTACTTAACGAAGGAATGGCCGATGCAGCCAGCCTGTCAGGAGCTACGCCATGACTTTTTCCCAACAATTAAAATCATTTAAATCAAAATTCTCATCCAAGCAAATATTAGTGCTGGCTAGTGTCATTGTTGTGACAGTTTTACTCGCGCTTTGGCTCCTGCGCCCTGCTACGCCAGCACCTGAAGCCGAGGAAGGTAAGACCGAAGCGGCAACGGAAACAAAATCTGCATCCGCGGCTAAAGCAGAACATGATGAGATTGAAGCCATAACCTTAAGTCAAGAGCAGATTGCTAGTATAGGCCTACAAATCGCAACCGTAGACTCTGGCAATCTCTCCACAAAACTAGATTTACCTGGTGAGCTAAAACTGGATACCGATCAAGAGTCACATATCTCATCGCCACTCGCGGGACGGGTAGAAGCGGTTTATGTCGCGACAGGACAAAATGTCAAAAAAGGTCAAGCGCTCGCAACCCTACTCGTACCTCAATTGGTTGAACTACAAGGCAGCTTTAAAGCTGCAAACTCCCGCCTCGCACTGGCCAAAGGCAACTATGACCGTGAACTGACCCTCTGGAAGCAAGGCATCTCCGCCAAACAAGATTATCTACAGGCGGAAAACAGCTGGCAGCAAGCCAATATCGAAGTGAATATCGCACGCGAGGGTCTGCAAGCCTATGGCGCTAGTGCAACAGGTCAGACAGGACAACTGACGCTAACCGCATCCACCAGCGGTACGTTAGTCGCCAAAGATTTGACCGTTGGTGAAACCGTTCAATCCAGTAATCAACTCTTTACCATCGCCAAGCTGGATGCACTGTGGGTCGAATTTGCAGTCCCACCGACACTCGCAGGACAACTCTCGCCAAATATGGCACTTGAAGTGATGACCAATACCGATCAACCACCAATGTCTGCAAAACTGCTGACCTACACACCGAGTGCCGATAGCAAAACGCGTAATCTGATTGCCCGTGCACGCCTTGTCGTCAGCGAAAATAACCTGCGTCCGAGTCAACTCGTCACCGTGCGCATGAAAGGTGGTGTGCAAGTCACGCCGATCGTCATTGATTCACGTGCTATCCAAACCATCAAAGAGAAAACCGTGGTATTCGTGGAATCTAAAACCAATGGCAAAACCAGCTTTATACCTAAGCCTGTAACAGTAGGCACACTTTCAGACGGCAACATGATCGCAGTAACAGAAGGGCTTAACAAAGGTGAGCGCTATGTGACAGCAGGAAGCTTTACGCTGAAATCTGAAGTGGTAAAAAGTGAGGCTGAACATGAATAATCATTCCAGCTCAACAACCCCTATAGCTATAGAAAAGTCCGACCACCCCCAAGGCATGTTTGATCGCCTGATCGCAGGCTCTATCCGCCTGCGAGGTTGGATCATGATTCTTGTGCTCGCACTTATCGCTGTCGGTGTCTATAGCTATCAGAAACTCCCCATCGACGCAGTGCCAGATATTACCAATGTCCAAGTACAGATCAATACAGCGGCGCCCGGCTATACCGCACTCGAATCAGAGCAGCGCATCACCTATCTGGTCGAAACTGCGATGGCAGGTCTTCCCGACTTAGAGACCACGCGCTCCATTTCACGCTATGGTTTATCGCAAGTCACAGTGATCTTTAAAGACGGCACGGATATCTATTTTGCGCGTCAGCAGATCAGTCAGCGCTTGCAAGAGGTGCGTAGTCAACTACCTGATAGTATTGACCCAATCATGGCGCCAGTATCGACTGGTCTCGGTGAGATTTATCAATGGGCGCTTGAAGCCAAACCCGGCGCCAAGAAGCCTGATGGCACGCTTTACGATGAGTCTGATTTACGTGAAATCCAAGACTGGGTGATTCGCCCTCAACTGCGTAACGTGCCGGGTGTCGCTGAGGTCAATACTATCGGTGGTAATGTACGCGAGTACCAAGTCACGCCGGATATGAACGCACTCAGTGCCCGTAGTTTGACACTGGCACAGCTTAAAGCGGCCCTTGAAGCCAGTAATAACAACCGCGGTGCGGGTTTTATTGACCAACGCGGAGAGCAGCTCACCGTTCGTGTACCCGGACAACTGCTCACACTGGACGATATCCGTAATACCGCCATCAGTAGCGCCAATGGCGTACCGATCAAAATCAGTGACATTGCCACGGTTCAATTTGGCCGTGAATTACGCACGGGTGCAGCAACACTCGATGGCAAAGAAACTGTACTCGGCATCGCACTCATGACCATGGGCGCCAATAGCCGTGTCGTCGCGCAAGCCGTAGCCGATCGCATGGCACAGGTTCAGCGCACGCTGCCTGAAGGCATCACGGTCAAAACCGTGTATAACCGAACCGTTTTGGTCGATAAAGCCATCAAAACCGTGCAAAAGAACTTGATGGAAGGCGCTCTCCTTGTGATCGCGATTCTGTTCTTGTTCTTGGGCAATCTGCGCGCCGCCTTAATCACTGCGATGGTGATTCCACTGTCGATGCTCTTCACATTAACTGGGATGGTTGAGCAAAAAATCAGCGCCAACCTGATGAGTCTCGGGGCGCTGGATTTTGGGATTATCATCGATGGTGCCGTGGTGATCGTCGAAAACTGTATCCGCCGCTTTGCCCATAAGCAAGAGGAGCTCAAACGACTCCTCACCCGTGAAGAGCGCTTTAAAGAAGTATTCATCGCCGCACAAGAAGCGCGTCGTCCCCTGATCTTTGGACAGTTGATTATTCTGGTGGTTTATCTACCGATCTTTGCCCTAAGCGGTGTTGAAGCCAAGCTATTCCATCCCATGGCTGCGACTGTCGTGATCGCCTTGATTGGTGCGATGATCTTATCGGTGACGTTTATCCCAGCAGCAGTGGCCTTGTTTATCACCGGTAAAGTGCAGGAAAAAGAAAACGTCATCATGCGCTTTGTGCAGAAGTTATATCGTCCTGCCCTTGCCTTATCAATTAAGCAAACACCAATTGTACTGGTCACTGCGGTATGTCTCGTCGTGTTGTCACTGCTCCTCGTGCCGCGCTTAGGCAGTGAGTTTGCACCTACCCTCAGCGAAGGCGACCTTGCGTTGCAATCGATACGTGCCACCAGTACCAGTGTCGATCAATCCGTGAAAATGCAGACGCATCTGGAAAGTGAGCTCAAAGCGAAGTTTCCAGAAATTGCGTTTGTCTTTGCACGCACAGGAACCGCGGCGATTGCATCAGATCCGATGCCGCCCAATATTTCTGATGGCGTCATCATCATGAAGCCCAGAAAAGATTGGCCAAATCCAACGCTGCCAATGGATGATCTCAAAGCGAAAATCCGTACCGTCGTCGATCAGCAAGTCGGCACGATCGCTGAATTCTCACAGCCGATAGAAATGCGTTTTAACGAACTCATTTCAGGAGTACGCAGTGATCTCGGCATCAAGATCTTTGGCGAAGATCTGACGACGCTGACCCGCACCGCCGACCAAGTGGCTGCGCGTCTACGCCAAATCTCCGGCGCAACCAGTGTCAAAGTTGAACAAACCGATGGTTTACCCTTGATTGCCGTGAATATTGATCGCGCAGCAGCAGCACGCTATGGGTTATCGGTGGCAGATATTCAAGACACCGTTGCTTCCGCGATTGGCGGTACTGAAGCCGGTCAGATCATGCAAGGAGATCGTCGCTTTGCCCTAGTGATTCGTCAATCCGCCGAAGCCAGCCGTCCTGAAGTCCTCGCAAACCTGCCTCTGGTCCTTGCCGATGGCGGCACGATTCCACTGTCCAACGTGGCTCAAGTTCAAGAGACTACAGGACCTAACCAAATCAGCCGTGAGATGGGCAAGCGCCGCGTGGTTGTGACGGCGAATGTCGAAAATCGCGATCTCGGTTCATTTGTCAGTGATGTGCAAGCGGTCATGACCAAAGACATCAAGCTGCCCACAGGATACTGGATCGAGTACGGTGGCCAGTTTGAAAACATGAAGTCCGCTAGTCAACGACTCACCATCGTGATCCCTGTGGCGCTGGCCATGGTGCTGTTATTGCTCTATGCCATGTTTGGCAATGTCCGTGACTCACTACTGGTCTTTACTGGGATTCCATTTGCGCTGACTGGCGGTATTGTGGCCTTGGCATTGCGTGGCATTCCCTTATCGGTGTCGGCAGGCGTGGGCTTCATTGCCCTCTCTGGTGTCGCGGTCTTAAACGGCTTGGTCATGCTGTCCTTCATCCGTGATCTACGCAAGCTGGGCTTAGGGGTCAATGATGCAGTCTGGCAAGGTGCGATGTTGCGTTTACGCCCTGTGCTAATGACCGCACTTGTCGCGTCGCTCGGCTTTGTTCCGATGGCGATTGCAACCGGCACTGGTGCTGAAGTTCAGCGTCCACTGGCGACGGTAGTTATCGGCGGAATTATTTCCTCCACACTGCTCACGCTGTTGGTTTTACCTGTGCTGTATCGGTTAATCTATCGAAAACAAGCACAGTTAGAATCGTCCGAAGAACAAGTGACTCGCCCTGAGTCTCAACAACCTTCAACTGGAGCGCCATCATGAGCGGCAACCATCAACACAGTCATGCGATTCCACAGATTGGCAATGAACGCCGTCTGTGGTGGGCCCTTGGACTCACGACCACCTTTCTCATCATAGAGGTGATCGGAGGTTTGTGGACCAATAGTCTGGCACTCCTGTCCGACGCTGCGCATATGTTTACCGATACCGCCGCGCTGGCCATCGCTCTGGCGGCGATCTATGTCGCCAAGCGACCTGCGGATAAGAAGCGGACCTTTGGCTATCATCGCTTTGAGATTCTCGCCGCAGCGTTTAACGCATTACTGCTGTTTGTCGTGGCTTTTTATATCTTGTATGAAGCATGGCAGCGTCTCGGCACACCGCCAGAGCTACAGACCAATGGTATGCTGATCATCGCATCGGCAGGCCTTATCATTAATTTGATTTCGATGAAGCTATTAATGGGTGGCAAAGACGACAGCTTGAATGTTAAAGGCGCTTATCTTGAGGTCTGGAGTGACTTGCTGGGTTCCATTGGCGTGATCTTGGGCGCGGTCGTCATCATGTTCACAGGGTGGGCTTGGGTCGACTCGCTGGTTGCAGTGGCTATCGGCTTCTGGGTTCTACCGCGCACATGGATCTTGATGCGCGATAGTCTGAATATCTTGCTCGAAGGTGTACCCGCAGAAGTGGATATCACCGCTGTCGAAAAGACCTTGCTCGCCGTAGAAGGTGTAGAAAGTGTCCATGACTTGCATGTCTGGGCATTGACCAGTGGCTTGATCAGTCTGACTGCGCATCTGGTCTGCCCGACTGGCGATGTTCAAGCCATACTCCATCAAGTGAAAGCGCGCTTGGCTGAAGAACATAGCCTTGAGCATGTCACCTTACAATGCGAGACTGAAGGCTGTGAGATGGATCACCCAGATGCCCACATGTTTAAGACACCCTCTCATGAAGGGCATGAGCATTAATTAAAATCGTTTTTTGATTCGCCGTTTCTGGTCAAACGGCGAATCATTCTTTATAGAATCACACTGCACAACCACTTCTGAAACACCTCACTCTAACCCCAGTTTCATTCTTGTCAGGAGCCTCTCTTGAGCACAAATGAACATATCGCCACCAATCTTGGCCCGGCAAAAAAAATTGCACTAGAGCATCCTGACCGCCCACCTCAATGAATTCGCAGCTATGACCCATCGCAACAGTCGCCTTTGGAGATCTTACTGAAAGCCTACGTAGTCTTGAGGTCCCAACACTGATCATTCATGGTCTTGCGGATGTAATGTGTGATGCCTGAGATAGGCAGGCAATGGCGGCGGCAATTCCCAGCTCCAAATCCGTACTCATAGAAGGCCGGGCATAACATTTCGTTTGGGGTGTGGGAGGAATTATGAGGCAGATTAGGGAGGTAATGGAAATTGGGAAAAATCGGATAATCATTGAATTTTTTTATCAATAACTCTGAAAAATAATATCCAAAATGATAATTTTTTTGCTACATTCAACAACATTATCAATAAATTAAATTAGCACTATGAAAAAACAACATCTGGGCTCAACAATTGCACTGGTCTTAGGGATAATCTGTTTACTCGGTTTAGCTGGAAACTTAGCACAGCAAAATCTAACTTCAAGTTTTTTAGTAGGCCCTGTCATTACTTTGGGGGCACTCGCCTATCGGTCTGCTAAAAAAAGATATCTTGGCGAAGTAAACAACACTCTATTACGTAAAAGCCTCGAAATACTTTCAATCGTCATTATCCTAGCCTTGGTCTTACTACAGAATAATGTATTGTGGCAAATGGCTAACAACCCTTTCTCTAATTTATTTGTTCCTCTCTGGGCCATTATCGCTTATGTCATCATTGCGGTGAGAAAGCCGAAGGTCATCATAGACAGTAACCTTCAGAGTTAGGCATAGATATTTCATTCATTTAATTCAACTATATAAAATTAAAATCACAGTAATTATATATAGTTGAATAATCACCCATTCACAATCTTCAACTGCGCCGCAGCCACACTCAATAAATCATAAACCGCCGTCTCAACCTTAAAGTCCCAATCGACTAAATGGCGCATCACGCGCTCGGCAGGCGCTACCTCACCTGTCACAAAACAATCCAGCGCCCCGACTCCACTTGCAGAAGTCAGCAATCCTCGCTGTGCCAACACCCGCTCCGTCTGCTTGGCTACAGCTGCACCCGAATCGAGTAAATGAAAAGTATCAGGAAAAACATGCTGAATACTCGCTGCCAGAAATGGATAGTGAGTGCACCCCAGCACCAACTCCTCGGCTTTTGCCTCAACCAATGGCGCAAGTACACGCTCAAGCTCTGCATAACACGCTTCTGAATCCTGCTCACCCGCCTCTACAAATGGAACAAGAGCGGGACTAACGACTGTAAAGACCTCAACACCTGCCGGCACCGCCACCTCAGCAATCACATCTTTAAGCAGTGTCCCTCGCATCGTGCCTTGGGTTGCAAGCACCCCAATTTTCTTATTTTTAGACATTTGCACGGCGGGTTTGACCGCAGGCACAAGGCCGATCACTGGAAAAGACTCACCATAGCGTGCCCGTAAATGCGTCAGACTAAAAGCAGACGCCGTGTTACATGCAACAACAACCGCTTTACAGCCGCGCTGATATAACCACTCAACGGCACAGGCCGTCAGGATACGAATTTCCTCATCAGAGCGCGTACCATAAGGCACATGTGCGGTATCGGCCAGATATACCATCGACTCATGGGGCAACAGTTCGCGCAGCTCTGCCACAACCGATAGGCCGCCTATCCCTGAATCAAAGACACCAATCGGTGCATCCGAATGTCCTAAATGCTGAAGTGTATCCAACAAGCTCACTACTCCAAAAACGCTGGCTTTAAAATTTCGACAGATCAACCCTTACAGCAAGATGATCAAACTCATACCAATCCCAACACAAACCGCTCGTCGCCACTGTGCAAAACCATCGCCTCGCCAGCACTCGTCTGCTCAAGCGTACTCCAATTGACCAGATGATAGAACGCATTGCGATGAATCAAAGCATCTAGATTGCGCCGAATCCGGATATAAGGACGCACCTCATTGACACCATCGACCACATAGTCACGCATCTCAATTGCATGCTCCGCATCTGCAATCACGATATCGCCAGTCTTCGTCGTACAGCGTACAAAGGTCTTGCCCTCATCCTCAACTTGCTCGACATCAACCACCATCAACGGTGCATCGATCACCTGAATCTTGATCTTCTCAACTGGGGTTTTGAGGAAATACTCATCCCCTTCACGCCACAGTACGGTTGAAAATAACTTGATCAATGGCTCACGTGTCATCCGCGTGCCTTCATGCCACCACTCACCATTGGCACGAATCACTAAGTCCATCTCACCACAATACTCTGGATTCCACTTTTCAAGCGGTGGTAGCGTTTTGGTTGGCTTACCATCGGCACCCACCAGCAACCGAGAGATCGCGTCCAAGCCGCCTGTTCTCTTTGAGGGCTCGCTTTGACTTGCTGCCCCTACAGAGGGTGCCTCTTGTGATTGACCCAAATTACCCTGAAGGGGGGATATTTTAGTCATGGTTTTTGTCCTAGAAAAGCAATTAAAATCATCATTCGGCTAAATCTACATACACTGACTTAAAAGATCAGCAAAACTCAAATGATGCGTGCCATTTGCATTTAATCCGCTAAAACGAGGAATACTGGCTAAAAAAAACAAGTTACCGCATGTAATTTGAGTGTAAATGTAGCGTATCAAGCCACATTGAATTTATAATACCACCGCAGCTACGCCGAATAGCAATGATTTCATGCTTCGGGCAGCATCGCAACAGCGCAATTCGCATGTTGTCAGCCACCCGCTTATAAGAGGAAACCTTATGGAACACATCGAACGTGAATCGATGGAGTTTGATGTTGTGATTGTGGGCGCAGGCCCTGCAGGACTCTCTGCCGCAATCCGCCTACGTCAATTGGCTATAGAAAAAAATATGCCCGATCTTTCAGTCTGTGTTGTTGAAAAAGGCTCTGAAGTCGGTGCACATATCCTCTCCGGCGCAGTACTCGAACCACGTGCCTTGAACGAACTCTTTCCAGACTGGAAAGAACTGGGTGCCCCACTTAATGTCCCAGCGAAACAAGACGATGTGTACATGCTGACTTCGGCAACTGCCAGTATCAAAGTTCCGCATTTTTTCGTCCCTAAAACCATGCACAATGAAGGCAACTACATCGTTTCCTTGGGTAACGTTGTCCGCTGGTTGAACACCAAAGCTGAAGAACTCGAAGTCACTGTATTCCCAGGATTTGCAGCCTCTGAAGTGCTGTACCATGAAGATGGCAGCGTAAAGGGCATCCAAACTGGTGACATGGGCGTCAATAAAGAAGGCGAACCAAAGCCTAGCTTTACACCAGGCTATGAATTACACGCCAAATACACGCTTTTTGCTGAAGGCTGCCGTGGTAGCTTGGGCAAGAAACTGATGAGCCGCTTTGATCTGAACAAAGACTCACAGCCACAACACTACGGTATCGGCATCAAAGAACTGTGGGAAATTGATCCTGCCAAGCATCAAGAAGGTTTGGTGCTGCACGGTTCAGGCTGGCCTTTGACCGAAACGGGTTCTACTGGTGGCTGGTGGTTATACCACGCAGAAAACAACCAAGTGACCATGGGTATGATCATCGATCTATCCTACAAAAACCCATACATGTCACCGTTTGATGAGATGCAACGCTTCAAGCATCACCCTGTGATTAGCCAATACTTAGAAGGCGGAAAACGTCTTTCTTACGGTGCACGTGCAGTCATCAAAGGCGGCTTACTGGCCTTGCCGAAACTGACCTTCCCGGGCGGTTGTTTGATTGGTGATGACGCAGGTTTCTTGAACTTTGCCAAAATCAAAGGCTCACATACCGCGATGAAGTCAGGTATGCTTTGTGCTGAAGCCGTATTTGAAGCGTTGGAAGCAGGCCGCTCTTCTGATGAAGTCACTGCCTACACTGAAAAATTCAAAGAATCATGGCTCTACCCAGAACTCTTTGCTGCACGTAACTTCGGTTCAGTGATGCATCGCTTTGGTACTGTCATCGGCGGTGGTTATAACTTTATCGATCAAAACGTGTTCAGATTGCCATTCACAATTCTAGATCCACTGCCTGACTTTAAAGCGCTGGAACTGGCTGAAAACTCAGTGAAGCCGGTTTATCCAAAACCCGATGGCAAATTATCATTTGACAAGCTGTCTTCTGTGTTTGTGTCCAACACCAACCACGAAGAAGATCAGCCAGTTCATTTGAAACTGCGTGATCCATCGATTCCAATCGAACAAAACTTGCCACTGTACGCAGAGCCTGCACAGCGCTACTGCCCTGCTGGTGTCTATGAAATCGTGACTACGCCTGAAGGTGCGCCGCGCTTCCAGATCAATGCGCAGAACTGTGTACACTGTAAGACCTGTGATATCAAAGACCCTGCACAAAACATCAACTGGGAAACCCCAGAAGGTGGCGGTGGTCCAAACTATCCGAACATGTAAGTAAGACCCAAAAAAAGCAGCTCTTGAGCTGCTTTTTTTTTGGTGACTTTTTATACGCGACAATCAGACATCACATAAACTTGTACGTTCCACGCATAAAGAACACTCGCCCTAAAGGATCTGCATAGCGAGGATCATAACCAAACTGATAGTTATCCGTGGTATTGGATACGGGTGGATCTTTATCAAAGAGATTTTTGATTCCCAGCGTGAGAGATAGATTCTTGATCCCTGTATAGGTTCCAGACAGATTATAGGTCATGTATGAGCCAACACGATGATGATCATATCCAGCATCGGCACTGGTATTTTGATCGAGGTAACCCGACTGGAAACTCTGCTGAAGTGCAGCACTCCATGATCCCAAAGACCAATTCACACCCGCGGTATGACGCCAGCGAAAGATTGCACCACCACCACCATTAAAGCCTTTCACACCAGCCCCGTATTTACCCAAGTTGCTCAGATACTCACCGCCCTGCTCAATCTGATAATCATATTGATTGACGTACGTTCCATCCAAAGTCAGACCAAATTTACCCCAAGCCGTCTCAGGCAATTTCCAACCTAAACCAAGATCGATCCCCGAAGTACGGACATTGCCAAGGTTAATGTTCTGGTTCAGGATATAGTTCAATGATCCATCGGGATTACGGATGAAATCCGCTGCATATTTATTACCATCGCCAAAAATAAGCGACTCAGACATTTGGGTAATTTGATTTTTAAGGAGAATATTCCAGTAATCGACCGAGATCGTCACATCTTTGATCGGTTCAATCACGGTTCCGACTGTAAATGATCGGGATTTTTCAGGCTGTAGGTCTTTATCTCCGCCTTTTAATTTATACATTTGTTGATTGCAATCGCGCGCCGATATACCCCCTGGCGCAAGCACGCCATTCGGACACAGTTTAGGATCACTCTGCGAGCTTCCGGTTTCTACACGGGTCGGTGGTTGATTGAGCTCATACAAGCTCGGCGCGCGAAATCCTGTTGAATAGGAAGTTCTAAACATCAACTCGTTTAAAGGCTGCCAACGAAAAGCAACTTTAGGATTGGTGGTGCTGCCCACATCGCTATAATTATCATAGCGTAAAGCAAACTGCGCCTCTAAGCTCTTGAGTATGGGCACTTGTAGCTCAGTAAAAACTGCACTGACTTCACGATGCCCTGCAATCGATTGCGCCCCCGAATAGCCAGTCCCTGAAGATAAATCGGCGACATCATGATTGACCACAAAATCTGACTTCTCATGCCGCCACGAGGTACCAACGGCAAGACCCACCGCCCCAGCTGGTAACTGCGCAATCTCACGACTAGCAGTAAAATCAACTGCGGCGGTGGTCGCTTTTGCCTCTAAATAGGGCCCACGTAGCGCTAAATTTGAGTAAACATCAGCATCCTCTGCGGCCTGCGGACCAAAAGGATTCAGTGTGCCATTGGCCAGTGCCGTACGAACAGAATTGTCATTGAGGAAGCCTTCGACTAAGCGCTGTAACTGCGTACTGCGTGTGGCTGCAAAACCCGCTTTGTAATCCCAGCCATAGCTTGTTCCTTCCGTAGCAAATAACAATCGATCTGCTTTATTGATCGTCTCATCTTGTCGACGCCCTGCCAGCTCAGAGCGATAACTTAATGCCAAGTCTTTGCCACTTAAACCTGGGAATGCAGGTGTAATGCCATTGCCCGGATAGTATTTACTAGAGCTGGGCATAAAAAAATCAGAGCTGCCGCCCGCAAAAGGATTGGGTGCTTGATACACCATACTTTGTGTTTCTGCATGCAGATATTCCACACTGACTTGTTGATCATCACTGACCTTTAGCGTGCCTTTGCCCAAGAGCGCAATCTGTTTGGTCTCTGGTACAATCCCAAGCCAAGGGGCGAAGTTATACCGGCACACGCCATTTTGAGGAATCGCAGACGCCGATAAACAGCCTGTGGCAGCATAAGGATTACCACTGATCTTAGCGCCGGTATCATAGAAGTTGGCTGGATACGAGCTGCCACTGGTCTGGAACATCCCTAGGTCTGGCCGTACCCCACCTGCACTGGTAAAGCTCCGATCAGTTGCATTGAGGGGTTGCTGCTGGTGGAAGTCAGCAATCCCAAACAGATTGTAGCCATCTTTATTTAAATCACCGTAGCCACCGGTCACATTGAAACGCGTTTGACTACCACCACCACTCTGCGATGGCAAGCTTCCCTCTATCGTCGTCGTCAAACCTTGATAGGATTTCTTGGTTATAAAGTTGATTACACCACCGATCGCATCAGTACCATAAATCGCAGAGGCCCCATCACGCAGTACTTCAATACGATCCAGTGCCGCAAGGGGAATAATATTGAGATCGACACTTGAGCCTTCAAAAGGACTATTTGGTAAACGTCGACCGTTGAGTAGCACTAAGGTTTTATTGGAGCCTAAGCCGCGCATATCCGCTGACGCACCTATGGTGCCGCTTTGCCCAACGGCACTGGACGCGGTAAATTGGGATTGATTACCTGAAACTCGGCTCAGTGCTTCTGATGCCGTCGTGATGCCCATTTTTGCAAGTTCTTCGGTTTTGATAATAGTGATAGGAGAAGCGCTTTGCGCTGCAACACCTTTGATCGAAGAACCCGTGACTTCAACACGCTCAATTTTCTGAGCATCGTCAGCATGAGCTGTTGAAACCAGCAACCCAAAACTAACCACGCCCAGACTTGTCGTACTGCCAGAAATGATGCGATGAAGTGACTTTGATAGTTCATGTATTTTCATCATAATTCTAACCAATTGGTAAATTAGATAGAGTTATGAGCAAAAACAATGCCAGCAACTATACTATAGTCATGTCACAAATCGCATAATCACTATACAAAACAGACCGCGCTTATTCATCAGAACTTAGCGCGTAGCGTTAACATGGCGCTGCGCGGTGCGCCATAGAAATTCTGACGACTCGTACCACTGACTTTCTCGTAGTACTTTTTATCAAACAAATTATCCACGTTCAGCGATAATTTATAATGACGATCTAACTGATAAGCCAATTGCAGAGATGCGATGGTATAGCCATCGGCAGCGACCCGAATAGCGCCAGACTGACTGTAGAAGTCACTCACCGCACGCACGCCACCGCCGACTTCTAGGCCACGTACTATAGACTCTGGAAGCTGATAATGCGTCCAAAAGTTCAAATTATGCTTCGGTGTAAAAGTACTGAAAGTTTGCCCCGACTGTGCCCCTGAGCCTTGCAAATACTCAGTAGAAGTATAGGCATAGCCTGCACTCAGTTTCCAATTGGGAGTCAACTGGCCACTCGCTTCGGTTTCAAAGCCACGACTGCGCGCTTTGCCCGAGGCTAGAGAAAAGCCCTCGTGGTTCGGATCTGAGATGGCGCGATTTTCATCTTGGATTTGGAAGATCGCCGCAGACGTATTCAAACGCCCAGCCAAGAACTCCCCTTTGATGCCCACCTCAACTTGATTACCAACCCGTGGTTCGATCTGTTCATTGGTAAAGGTTTTGTTATTCTGTGGCTTAAATATCTCTGAATAGCTACTGTACAGCGACACTTCCGAATTAAGATCAAGCACCACACCCGCGTACGGTGTGAATTCTGCACGCGCATCATAATCTGATGTCACAGCATTGGTCAGTGGATTGCTTGATACTGACCGCCACCAGCTTAAGCGTCCGCCGCCAATTAAAGTCAACATATCAATCAGTTTAATCCGCACTTGGCTATACACGCCGTACGACTCAAGTTCGGTCTTGCTGACATTAGTATTCAGATTAAAGACAGGCTCTGGGATTGAACTTGAATCAAAAGCGAAGATATTCGCTTTGCCCACAGGGATCGAATACGGCGCATAATTGGTATCACTTTTACCTTTTAAATAATCAGCACCCACCAAGAAATTATGGGTCTGCCCCGCAAACTGAAATGGTGTATTGAAGAACATATCTACTGATGTATCTTTATCCGTACGATCGAATGCAGAAGCCGTCAAAGGTGACATCAGTCCATTTGGCTTTGGCACGGCTATATCCACATACGACGCTTTATTGCCCCGCTCACGTTGACGTACAGAAACTTTAAACAAACCGTCATTATCAAGGTGATGCTCTAACTCAGCAAAAATTTCGGTCGTCTTTAGGTTCTGTTTAGGCCAATCTAACACCAGAGACGTCGATACAGGTAAATCAATCAACCGACCATCGGCCCAAGTCGGGAGCCCCCGCGAAAGAACGGTATTGATATCTTGATAGGTACCACCGACCGATAAGGTGCTGCGATCGGATAGATCAAACTCCAAAGTACCATAAATGAGTTTCTTATCCCCATCGATGTTTTTCATGTAGGTATCGTAATCTTGCCCAGCGGCAACCAAGCGCCCACGGACATTGCCCGATTCCGTCAATTTACCCGTGACATCCACATCTGCGCGATAGTTATTCCACGACCCGCCACTGAGCAGCGCTTCGACTTTAAACGGCGCAAGCGCACGCTTGCGCAGCATGTTAAATGAAACACCTGGCTCACCCGCGCCGCTAAACATCCCCGCAGCACCGCGCTGTACTTCGATGCGATCAAATACAGCCAAATCCAGATAACTGCCATTGGTATCGGTTCTTAAGGTCACACCATCGATTTGATATGTATCGCTGCCATAACCACGGGCATTGAATACACTATAGGTGCCAGCCGCATCGAAGCGCTGTACAGTGACGCCTGTAACGTTCTTCATGGCATCTTCGAGCGATGTGATGTTTTGGTCATCTAAACGCTGGCGCGTCATAACCGATACCGATTGCGGGGTTTCACGTAGTGTTTGCTTACTCTTACCAATAGAGATTTTCTTTGCAGCATAGGGCGAAGGTTTTTCTTTGGTTGCGGTCACTTTAACCGTATCAAGTACACTTTCACCTTGCGGCTGATCAGTACGACTTTCCTCCTGCGTCTTAGTTTTAGCAGTAGGCGCCGAAACTTGTGTAGCTGTCTCTGCATGTACGGATAGTGCGATGAACGCTGGCGTAACGACACCAGCGCTTAAAACAGCGAGACGTAACCCTCTAACCAACGGTTTCAAACCAAAAGATATTTCTGATTGCACAGCAGACTCCCCCGAGTAAAAAAATAAATAAAAACAACGATTAGAAAACAATGACCACGGCTCTGGATCAGAACAACTTCATCCGTGATTGCTCTGACCCAATTGATGAAAACACTTATTCAAAATTGATTAAAATTTGGCCCGCAAAGTAAGCTTTGCATTCACAGGATCACCGTAACGATTACTGGTCGTTGTAATATAAGAATAATATTTCTTATCGAAGACATTACTCGCATTGAAGGCAACCGTTAGGGTGTCATTAATCGGATAGCTGGCCATGAGATTCACCAAGGCATATGCCGGTTGCTTTGCAGGCGTTGCACCATAGCGTCCGACACTCCACTCACTCTGATAGTTCACGCCTCCGCCCAGCGTGAGTTGGTTCGGCAGCTTATAAGTCGCAAAAAGACGTGCGATATGCTCGGGTGTATTCTCGTTAAAGACTCGGCCTGAATTAACAGGATCTTTGGCGTATTCGGTGGTGTTATAGGTATAACCCGCTGAGATGTTGAGATTAGAGGTGACTTCACCTCGTATTTCTGCTTCGATGCCCTCGCTAATCACTTTACCCGCAGCAACTTTGCAGTAACCCGCTGCCGTACCTGGGCAAGGGTTTGGACTGGACAGATCATCAATCGAGCGATTCACTTGATCAGTTCTAAACACGGCTAGCGTTGCGATCACAGCATCACGATTAAACGCGCCCTTGATCCCCGCCTCATATGCGCCGCCCACGATCGGATCCAATAATCCACCGCTGACGTCTTTGACATTTTGCACCACAAAGGTATCGGCATAACTGGCATAGACTGAGTAAGTGTCGTTCAGTGCATAGGTCAGTCCAATATAAGGGGTCAAAATATTACTTTTTTGATATGACGTGGCTCTTGAAGGGACAAATTGCCCTGTCACATTACTTTTGTATTCACTGTTAAAATCAAACTTACTCACCCGCGCACCCACGATAAGGTTGAAGGGATCGGTAATATTGAAACGTGCGGTCAGATAAGCGCCGTATTGTTTTTTATGATCATATGAATTTCCCCCGTCGTTAAAATAGCGCGGGTCGATGTATGCTTGCGTGTAAGGGGTATGGGTAAAGAGATCCGCCAATCCGACTTTGTAATAATCAGTCCACTGTCCCGGCGTATCGCTTTGTTGCGCCGTCGCACCAACAACTAACTCATGTTCACGATTGAAGAGCTGGAAAGGACCTTTGGCAAAAATGTCCCAGACATCGACTTGCTGTTTATAGCGATAGGCATAGTCATACAAGAAGGGACCAATTTTGGCATTCGGTTGCTTGGTCTTTGGATCGAGCGCGCCAGTCAGCGTTGTAAACGTCATATCCATATTATTCCATGATTTGGAATATGTTCCTTTAACTGACCAGCCATTCTCAAACTGCTGAATTAAATCGATAAAGACATTGCTATTCTCTTTATTCCAAAACGTCCATGCCGAACATCCACAATTGTCGCGATTTAAGCCGATATCACTGCCATCTGCGTAGCGTGGCAAGGAGTTGACAGGTACAGCATGTTCTTGTTGATTGGTCACACCGATATTCAGCAACGTGCTCGCTGTCAGATCCGCACTCACAATCCCGTAGAGCAAACTCGAATCGCGCGTGACGCCTTTCATAAAGGAATCGGCATCTTGATAAGCTGCAACAAAACGCCCCCGCACTGTGCCATCACGGTTCAACTTGCCTGAGACATCGAACTCGCCGCGCACGGTATTCCATGAGCCATAACTGATTGCGGCATTGCCTTGAAAGTTTGCCGTAGGTTTTTTTCGAATTAAATTAATTGCACCCGCAGGCTCCCCAGAGCCCTGCATCAACCCCGCTGCACCTCTCAAGACTTCTACGCTTTCATACATGGCCATATCCGGTTTGGACATGGTCACAGTTGACATGGTAGTGGCGATGCCATCCTGTTGCAGCGTGCTGGTCAGTGAACCCTCGCCTGCACTAAAGCCGCGAATCGAGAAATTGGTGCGCTCAGTGTTATCCCCAGTCAGTACCACTCCTGTGGTTTGCTGGAGTAACTCCCCGAGATTAGTCGCACCTTGATCTTCAATCAGTTTACGGGTCAGCACAGAAACCGACTGCGGGGTCTCTTTGATACTTAAGTTAAGTTTTGTGGCTGTAGTGGCCTTCTTACCGGTATAGGTTTTTTTGTCATTTTTGGCGCGTACGGTCACCGTCGCCAATGTGCTTTCAGATCTATCTTGAACGATGCTCCCCTCACTTCTTGGTATCGACTCTTCCGCCAACACTGGACTCAACATCGCTATAGGCAGGACCACACCAACGCTCAATAACGCCAAATGCATGCCGCTTACCAACGGCTTAAGTACAAAATCAACACAATGCTGCATCAAATATCCTCCAAATTTACATGCAGTATACACAATAGATAATGCAAATAATAACGATTATCATTTGATATGTAGAATTAAATCAATAAATGTATAAAAAACAATACTTTTCGAATGAACAGAATGATATGCGCTAAAGCAGATAGCTTTAGGCTCTAAAAATTATGACAAGGTAGGGAGATGTTTTATTTTGAGGTTAACTTAAAACAGTCTAATTTTTATTTAAATATAATAGATAACAATATTTTACCACTTTGCGAAGTGCTTTTCGAGCAAACCAACCTCGCCATTAAAGACCAGAACCTGCGTGCCACACACAATTTCACCTGTGATCTCAGAGACCCACTGATTAAAATGACTCGCCACCACACCAAGATTTAGTGATTCCTGTCGACACCAACCCGTCTTCACTGTGAGACTGACACTACTATCGGCAGAATAAACCCGCCAAGTTGACTCGCTACCCACGGAATCTGACCCGAGATGCTCAAACATCACAGGTGGAATTTCAAAAATCTGGTGATCAACCCACAGCGCATTCTCACTCCCAAAACTTTGATTGACGCCCATAGCAAAATTAAGCCCGACACACTGGCCACTGACCAGCGTCGCCGAAAGACTAAGCCAATGCCACGCCGTCTTATGGCTCATAAAACCACAGCTATCATCGGATGCCGCAAGAAAACCTTGCTCTGGAGAGATTTCAACCTGCACCCCGTGATGGAGATAATGTCCTCGAACAGTTTGGGCCGTTTGTTTTTGGGTATAGGTCCAGCCCGTGGCGCCCGTGGGGCTACATAATGCGAGTGGCTCAGCCGCAGCAGTTTCAATCACCGCCTCAAGCAAAGATTGCTTCGCTTGAGTGACTTTAACCACGCGTTGTTGATTGGCCAATTTAATCTCTATCTTAAACTGCCCTTTTTGAAATGAACTTTGCGACAGGCTGGCAGGCAGACCCACTTTGGTTTGAGCAGCAAAAGGCTGCAAAAATGAAATTTCCTGAACTTGGCTTTGTTTAGAGTCATTTTTATCACAGATATAAAAGAAACCATTACCTACCCAACCTAAATCGACAATGGCTAGTCCAATCATCACTTCTTGATTATTAATACTGATAAATTGAAACGATTTAAAACCCAATTGACGCTTTAATGAAGCACGCAACCCTGATATTGAGCGCTCAAAGGGGCTTCGCAACTTAAAATCTTCAACATTAATGATTGAAGGTGCTGATTGGAAGCGTCCATAGCGTGGTTGACCGTTTTGGATAAGTGGCGTGGTCATAAGATAATCCCTATAAACTTGCAAATGCTTGAGTCAGATCGGCTTGCAGATCTTCAACATTTTCAAGCCCAATGCTAAAGCGTACCAATCCACCATTCACCAAATGCTCAGGAATCCCACCAAACTGAGCCGCACGCAAACTTTCTAGACGATACGGCACGACCAAGCTCATCGGCCCTCCCCAGCTATAGCCCAGCTTAAACAAGCGCAAGCGCTCACAAAAGAGATGTACCTGCTCTGACGTATACTCTGGCTTGAAGATGATACTGAATAAGCCCGCAGCTTTACCACGCTGACCATCTGCAGGACATGCCTCGAGCCAATGTGCATGCCCCTTAGAACTGGGTAATGCGGGATGTAATACCTGAGCAACTTCTGGTCGAGTCGCTAGCCAGTTTGCAAGTCGCCTTGCCGCTTGATCTTGCGCTGCATAGCGCACTGCAATGGTCGGCAATGAACGCAAGACAATCTCGGCATCATTCGCCGCGACATTGATACCCATCAGTTGTTGTGTAGTTTTTAGCTGCGTATAGAGTGTCTCATCACGCGTCACAAGACTCCCCATCAACACATCCCCGCCCCCGCTGGGATATTTCGTCAGCGCATGCATGGTTAAATCCACCGACTGCCCACGTGGTAAGTCAAAAGCATTAAAGGCCAGCCCTGCGCCCCATGTATTGTCCAGAACCGTCACCACGTTATGCTGGCGGGCGATCTGCACGAGCGTCGATAAATCAGGAAACTCCATCGTTACTGAACCCGCAGCTTCAAGCCAGATTAACGTCGTCTGCCGGTGGATCAAACTCGCAAGTAACTCAGGTTTCATCGGGTCATAGACACTGACACCGACACCAAAACGTCCAAGCACTTGCCGTACCATATCTAAGGTTGGACCATAAGAGTTTTGCGGGATCAACACCTCATTGCCCTGATTGAGTAGCGCTATATTGATCAGACTGATTGCCGCCAGCCCACTCGGGGCCAGCAGACCATATAAACCACCTTCTAGCGTAGCCATCCGCTCTTGCAGCGTGAATGTCGTTGGGGTGCCATGCAGGCCATAACTGTAATT
>CAYJTU010000029.1:0-26567 GCA_964373105.1 uncultured Moraxellaceae bacterium
AATGAGAGATACTCAACCATCTAATGAGGTGGGTACTTAATGGGTGCCATTACACTGAGGACACCCCAGATGATGGATTTGCTTTTAGGGCATGTAGATGGGATCAATCTTCGGCCTGTATTTTTCCGCTTGAAGTGGGAGGGGGTGTTGTCGAATCTAAGAAAAAATATACCAACTCCACTTGGGATGAGATGCCTCGCGATTCGCCGTTGAAAGAGTGGGCGAGTGATGAGTATGCCCAATTGACTGCTTTTGATCATGGCAAAGCCGTTATTTCTTCAAATACAAAAATGAATATACATGGTTGGTATGTTTGGAAAAAAGAAGTGCCGTTACAACAACCTTATGACAAACCATTTTTGGGAGGAGGAGACAAAATTTTAGTGACCTGTCATTATAGTTACGGTATTCCGAATCCTATAGAAAGCAGCCCTTTTTCTTGTGATAGATTTTTTGTGGGGGAAAATTATCGTTTAAAATATGATTTTAAACCTAAGGATAAAGCACCGAGTGTGCAATATATTGAAAATCTAGATAAACAGGTGACTAAAGTGGTAGACAGTTGGCGGTGTGAAGGATAGCTTGCGCAGTAACCGTAGAATGATCCTCAACACAAACACAAAAAAAGACCCAACTTCAACACGGGTCTTTTTGATTATGAATTGGGCCGAGCCCGAAACCCTTAAAAACGCAGTTTCTTTAATCCACGCGCCACACCATCTTGCAGCGCCAGCTTGATGATCGGTCCAATAAACGGTACACGACCTTTAAAGCTGATGGTGTATTCCAGTCGAGTGCGGGTGCCACCCAGATCGATAAATTTCATCACACCGCGATGTTCTTTGATCGGTGCGATGCCACTGGTGATTGCGTATTCAATCAGCTCGTTTTCACGATACACCAAATTGGTTTCAACGAATGACGGTGTTAACGGAATCGACAGTTTGCGTGCGGAACCCACACCATTACGTGCATCCTGGCCATCTTTTAAGCGCGTCACTTTGGCAGGGGCAAAGATTTTACTTAAGTTTTCATGCTCGCTCAACGTCGCGAAAACTTTGGCGATCGGTGCATCAAACTCATGGATGACATACACTTTTTGGGTCTTTAGCATTGTTCTTCTCCGTTATGGGTACTGTGGGTGACATCATTATTTAATTGACAATTATTGTTGTCAATTCTGGATTCTAGCATAGGGTGATGACCATCGTATGGCATTTTTTGCTGAAGATATGACGCTGGGGTTCTGCGTAGACTCGGCCGGAACTGAATCGAATGTGTTTATCCAAAAAAAGGGAAGTCCAGACCGCCTCTTGCGGACTGAACCCTTGTACACCCTTTTAAACCGCCCCCTGCTGAATCAAACTCTCTGCACAGTCGATCACCGTTCCCGTTGCTGGTCGGGGTTGCCAGCCCAGAACCTGCTGCGCTTTCGCCGATGAATACTGATGCTGACGTCCCAGACTCTGGGTGATCAGGCGTAGTGAGGGATCAAACAGCGCGGCAAGGCGCAGGATAACGCTGGGGAGCATGCGGGTCGGTACTTTACTCGCGGCATTTCCTAACTTGGCGCGTAGTAGACGGGAGATCTCAGCCATCCACAGATAGTCATTCGCGGCAATAAAGCGCTGTCCTGCGGCTTCGGGCGCAGTCATCGCACGGATATGGAGATCCGCCAGATCACGCACATCGACAATGTTGAATCCGACCTGAGGATTACCGCGCACTCGACCTTGTAGCAAGCGCCCGATGACTTGCACCGAACCTAAATTGTCGGGGGTCAGCACGGGGCCAAAGATCGCACTGGGCAGGAGGGTGGTGAGCGTCATGGCACTGGGGTGGTCGCTGATATACTGCCAAGCAGCCAACTCGGAGATGATTTTCGATTTACGATAAGCATTGAGCGTCCGATCTTCGGGATCCGCCCAGACCTGTTCATCGTTGAAACTGGCTTTGAGGCGCATATCGGGACTGGCGGCGGCGCACGATGACGTCATGACCACACGCTTGACCTTGGCGCGATCTGCCGCACGAAGGACGCGCAATGCACCATCGCGAGCAGGGACGATAAAGCTGTCTTCATCATTTAGATTGTTGCCGCCAAGCGGCGAGGCAACGTGCAAGACAAAGTCGACACCCGCCACCGCCGTATCCCAACCGGCATCTGCTGTGAGGTCAGCCACATAGACGCTTAAACGATCGCCAGCATCGCTTGCTCTGGCAATCATCTGACGCAGTAGCGCCTCTTTTGCGGCGCTGCGAATCGTCGTGCGTACCTGATAGCCGCGGTTGAGCAGTTCTACGATGCACCAACTGGCGACAAAGCCAGTCCCACCCGTGACCAGTACGGTTTCGTTCATGATCTATCCATCCCAGTGAATTGTCGATGAGGCAGTGTAGTCGACGTAAGCCGTACGATGAATGCTCGAAAGTTCTTTTAACTTGCGCCGTAGTACGGTTATAGTACGAATATGAGCACAGACCCCTTATCCGACATCCTCAAACTGACGAACGCCACCACCGTCGCATCCGGCGGAATCACTGCAGGCGGCGCGTGGGCTATCCGTTTTCCTGAGATGGCAAAGATGAAATTTGTCGCCATCGTTCAGGGGGGCTGCTGGCTGTACGTTGATGGCCAAGCGCAACACATTCGTATTGAAACAGGCGATGTATTATTGCTGACTACCCAGTCGGGATTTATCTTAAAAGGCGATGCTGTGGCGGCGCCGATTGATGCGATGACTGTCTTTGGCAGCAGTTCAAATCACTTTGTGCAATTGGGCATCGGCGAGGACTGCAGGTTGATCGGTGGCTTTGTGCTGCTTGATCCGGCCAGTGGTGCTTTGCTGCGCGATGTATTACCGGCCTTGATCCATATCCAATCGTCGGCGGCTGAGGCGAGTGTGCTGCGCTGGTTACTTGAGCAGTTTGTGCTGGAGCGTGAGCTGCAATTGTTGGGGGGGAGTTTGGCGGCAAGTCAACTGGCACAGTTGATGTTTATCCAGATTTTACGCCTGCATCTGACGCAGTCCGATCATCTGAAGACCGGCTGGCTGCGTGCGCTCAGTCATCCACGTATCGCGCCTGCGCTACGACTCATGCATGCTGATCCGGCGCGTACATGGCAGCTTGAGGAACTGGCTCAAGCCACAGCAATGTCCCGAACGACCTTTGCCCTGCACTTTAAGGCGGCGGCAGGTGTCGCCCCGCTGACTTACCTGACGACATGGCGTATGCATCTGGCTCAGCAGGCTTTGCGTGAGGGGCAGGTGTCTTTGGCGATATTAGCCTCATCACTCGGTTACGCCTCAGAAAGTGCACTCAGTAATGCTTTTAAGCGTGTCACTGGCGTATCGCCCACGCACTACCGAGCGGCAGTGCGTGCAGCGCAAGCCACGGGTTTGGCTGAACACTGATCGGCTGATCGTGGCATGCAATGGTGTTGCATCGTCTGACATCGAGTTACGTTGTGTTAAGGTTTTTTATCGCCCGCGACTATCCAAAGCATCGGGCTTTGTATGCTAGTCTTCAACTGAACGAGGAGGGGGCTATGAAGAGACGATTGGGTTTACAGCACGTGTGGATGCGCAGTCTGCTGATAAGCAGTGCGCTGATATGTCTGTTGAGCAGTGTGAATGCGACGGCAGGCGTCTACGCGCAGCGCCTCACCAACTGTGTGCTGTCCGCCACCACCGAGCAAGACAAACAAATCCTCATCCAGCGTTTTTTTCTGATTTTTTCATCAAGCACTGCGCTAAAAGATCTGGTTAATATCAGTGAGCACAAGCAAGAAGGGATTCGTAGTGGCTATAGCGAAACCTTTACGCGCTTGTTTAGCAAGGACTGCCAGACTCAGACCGAAGATGCCATGAATTTTGAAGGGAAAGGCGCACTGGTCATGGCAGATCAGATGCTGATCCGCGAACTCCTCAAAGGCTTTATGGCGGATCCTACGATCAATAAAGGACTGGTCGATGTCGGTCAAGAGATCATCAAGATCGTCAGTTTAAACGCACAAAGCACGAGTCCCCCGCTAGACTTGGGTCAAGTCCAGGTGCCGTAGCCCGCATTGTGGCATGGCGTGATTTAACCGCATATGTTTAATCAATCAACAAAACGTGTCGATTTTTTGTCATTTTTTAAGCATGAAGTTTTTTCTAAAAGCGGGTATGTCGCAAAACTATCGCGAGCGGCGACGCCCCGCATCAAGACTTATCAATGCCCATCCCGCAGCTGGTCTTAGAAAGTGATCGACAAGGTCATATACACCATCAGGACGATAGCGAGGATGAGAATAGCCAAGCAGACATATAAATAATTAAACATTACATCTTTATAGGGAAAATAATGTGACTAGGTTATCATTTATTGCGCATTAACTGAAACGATTGTGCGCAGTTTCCCGTTTTTTAGATCAACTTTAATTCTGCTGAATATTTACCTATCTATCTGTAATTCATTAAATTCTACTCAAGATGGGACGTTTACTCTGCGTATCATTTCTGTCAGTGAGCACTGCTTTAAAAGCCTCTTCTCTCATACCTGAGACCTTTTACGTGTCTGAGACCCTTTATAAAGTAAAGGCATCCTGCGCGATGATCGGTCGCGGTCACGCTATTTGTATTTTTTTTGCACATTGTTGTTGACAATATATCTTAAGATATATATCTTTAAATGTATCTTAAGATATAAAAAGAGGGCAACAGCTATGCAATCACATTCTCGTTTTGCACGTGGTCACAGCGCCCGTGGCTTTTCCCTCCATCAGTTATGGCATGCGATGGGAGGACGTGGTCCGCGCGGAGCCGGTGGGCCGTTTTCAGGCGGACCCAGTGGTTTTGGCGGGGGCTTCGGTGGTGGCGGCTTCGGTGGTTTTGGGGGGGATGATGAGCGCATGACGCGCGGTCGTAAATTCACCGCTGCGGATCTGCAACTGATGCTGTTGGTGCTGATCGAAGAGCAGCCAAGCCATGGCTATGAGCTGATCAAGGCGTTAGAGACCCGTACCAATGGTTTCTATGTGCCGAGCCCCGGCATGGTCTATCCGGCGCTGACTTATCTCGAAGAGCTGGGCTATGTCACTGTGCAATTAGAAGGCAATCGTAAGCGCTACGAACTCGCAGACTTAGGGCGAGAGCATCTGGTTGCAAATCGCGAGCATGTCGATCTGATGTTCGCCAAGCTAAAACACATCGCACGCAAGATGGATTACGTCCGTCGTGCCTATGCCGGGGAAGAGCAACTTCATGTCAGCGAAGGCGGATGGTTGCCCGAATTGATTGCCGCCCGCCACGCGGTCAAGCATGCGTTGGTGCGTACTACGGATGCCAGTGAGGCTGAGCAGCGGCGTATTGCTGCGATCTTGCAGCAGGCTGCGGCAGACATCTTGGCTGAACCCCCAAAGAGCGAGGGCTAAGCTTTTGCTTACCGGGCTCGCACTGCTCAAACCTTAATGTATTGGAGTCAGATTCGATGTCAAATTTTGTAGATTTAAGCGTCACCCGCGTTCGTCATACCCTGAAGTTCCGCTTACTTCACGTTACCCGTGTTGTCGCGGTCACGCCATATTTGATGCGCGTCACCCTAGCTGGCGATGACTTAAGTGACTTTGAGTCGGCATCCTTCGATGACCATATCAAAGTCTTTTTCCCAAGCGAGGGCGCCACGCAGCTCCAGCTCCCCACCATGGGTGCAGACGGTCTGGTCTTCCCCGAAGGGCCACGTCCGATTGCCCGTGACTTTACGCCGCGCCGCTTTGATCGCGCTGCAGGTGAGCTTGATATTGAGTTCGCCATCCACGAAGCGGGCCCTGCGGCGACATGGGCGGTACAAGCCCAAGTCGGACAGTTACTTGGCGTGGGTGGGCCACGCGGCTCGCTGGTGATCCCAACCGGTTTTGACTGGCAGGTGCTGATCGGCGACGACACCGCACTGCCTGCGATCGCACGTCGCTTGAGTGAGTTGCCCGCAGGCACCCGCGTCACCGCGATCCTAGAAGTGGCTGATGTCACAGGACGGATTGAGTTCGATACCCAAGCTGATCTGACCACGGTCTGGTGCTATCGCAGCACGTCACTGTTTCAAAGCAATGCCTTGCTGCAAGCCGCACGTGAGATCGAACTGCCGAGCGGCGAGGGTTTTGTCTGGGCTGCTGGCGAGTCGACTGCGATGCGCGAGCTCCGCGCCCACTTTCGTGCCGAGCGTGGCATGGACAAGTCGCGCTTACGGATTGCCAGTTATTGGAAGCACGGCGATGTCGCTGTCCACGAAAATCTAGATGATTAGCGCCAGCGACATTGGATGAACCCCATCTTTTAATCAGGAAACTATTAGGAAGATCTCGATGTACGACATCAGCCAGAAACAAGAGCGCCGCCTCATGTGGTTACTGGCGCTCATTCAATTTACCATCATCATGGACTTTATGGTCATGATGCCTCTCGGGCCGCAGTTGATGACGGCCTTCAACATCACTCCCGTCGCCTTTGCGACAGCAGTGTCGATGTACTCATGGTGTTCAGGGATCTCAGGCTTGCTTGCGGTCACGTATATCGACCGCTTTGATCGGCGTCGTTTACTGCTGATCACCTATGCCTTGTTTGCCTTGTCCAATCTGATCTGTGCCTTGGCCAGTAGCTATGAGTTATTGCTGTTCGCGCGTGCATTCGCTGGGATTACGGGCGGTGTGCTGGGCGCCGTAGTGATGGCGATGGTTGGCGATGTGATTCCTGTCCAGCGCCGCGGTGCTGCGATGGGTATCTTGATGATGTCGTTTTCATTGGCGGCGATTGCGGGTGTGCCGATCGGCGTCTTGCTGGGTGCGCACTTGAGCTGGGCAGCACCGTTCTTCTTGCTGGTTATCCTCTCCATGCTGATTTGGATGGCATCTTATGAGATCGTCCCGTCACTGACCGAGCATCTCAAGCAGATCCAACCTAAGCTGGGGCAGGTGTTGCCTGACCTGTGGCGCTTGTTTAGCAATCCGCGCCATCTCAATGCTTTTGCGTTCACCTTTGCCATGATGATTGCGCAAATGATGGTGATTCCATTCATCTCACCGGTGCTGGTGGCCAATCACGGCATCGCGCCAGCGCAGTTGGCTTGGATGTATATGGCAGGCGGGGCGGCGACCTTCTTCACCTCGCGTTGGGTCGGGAAGCTGGCGGATCGCTACGGCAGTCAGCGTGTCTTTCAAGTGGCGGTACTGCTGTCGGCTTTGCCCGTGCTGTTTATCACCCATTTGCCTGACTTACCGTTCATCGCGGTGGTGCTGTTTTTCCCGATCTTTATGGTCACGGTATCGGGGCGCTTCATCCCGATGCAAGCACTGCTGACCACGGTGCCAATTGCTGACAAACGTGGTGCGTTCTTAAGTGCCAACAGCGCCATCCAAGCGCTCGGCACTGGCTGTGGGGCTTGGCTCGGTGGACTGATGCTGTCCTCCGCGCCGCATGGTCAGATCACAGGTTATGGCACCGTCGGCTGGGTTGCTGTGGGGCTTGCACTTGTCGCGATGGTTTGGGTTGTACGGGTGCGGCCGGCGGCTTCTGTGCCACAGCCAATTACGGCCGTGCCAGTGGCTGAGGGGTGATCTTTAAAAAAGTTGTATTCCCTCAACAAAAAAACCACCCTCGGTGGTTTTTTTGTTGGCGATCAAAACTGGGTCAGTCCCTCAACAAAACTTCAGCGTCCCATAGCAGTTGGCCACATGCTGCTGCGCCAGATCGATCGGATCGATATTGACGGGTAAACCCAAGACTCCGCCCAAGGCAGTGATCGCGCCAATCGGGATGTTTTGATAGGTCGTGACATCACTGATCGAGATTTGCGGCAGGGCAATCCACCAGCCTTGCTGTGCGGCCGCAGGACTCCATCCAGTCGAGTTGGGATACGTAATCGACCGATCTTGCAGACTGAGTGACAGATCTTTTGCGGCGACGCGATTAGATGGCGTACTGGATGGATCTTGAATCAAAATATTATGCACCGCGGCCAAAGGCTGATTCACCAGATTGACATTACTCAGGGTAATCGGCAAAACACCAACGGCATTCGCTACCGCCGTCATCGGCCCAAAAGTCACGGTACTGGCGCGATTGAGGGTGAGGTTCTGACTATAAGAGGCGATCGTGGCTGGAGCTGGGATCGGAATGCCTAGGCAGCCGCTGCCTATCACAAAGCCCAAACATGCGTTGACGTTGGGCAGACTGACGTTGCTTAAGGTCACCCCAAGATAACCCGACAGGGTGTTGATCCCCGTATTATTGGCGGCGGTTGCTGTGCCGTTTTGGAGTTGCGTTGGCGTGTTGGTGTTCTGACCGATAGACAATTGACCCAGAGCGCCTTGCGCACCGAGATTTAGACCGACCACTCGCCGTGTCGCCAGTGTGCCAGGGTTCAAAATGGCGAGTTGAATAAAGGGGTTGGTCAGAGTCGCGTCGGAGTCGACATAAGTCCCACTCGGGCCGGGACTGATGCCCGTCAGACTGGCCTGCGACAAATCAATGTCACAACCAGATCCTTTCACACCGCCGCAGCCCAGTTGCAAACGGTTGATGTTGGCGTTGAGACTGGTGGTGCCTTGGATGCCGAGCTTATAGAAACCGATATTGGCATTGGGGTTGGAGCCACCCGGGGCGATGTAATCGGTAAAGAAGGCGGCTTGTCCAGAGACTTCTCTTAATGACGCATCATCCAGAGGTTGAGTCGTGGCCATAGCAGGGGAGATCACCACACTGGATGTGAGGAGTATAGCCGGCCATATACCGCGCGCAGACGTTGAAGATTTCATCATCTTTAAAATCCATTTAATTGTTATTGGCGGTCAATCTGCTGACCTTATTGTTGCCTCCCCCTTTAAAACAGACCTTCAGTCATGGGAGGCAGTGTGAAGCTAACGCGCTGTTAAAAAAACGTTAAAAACAATTATTAATAATCATTCAATAACAGTGACTTATATTCTAAAAACACCAGTTTTTTTGACGCTTCATGCCATAAAAAACATTGCCATGAAATACCGTACGCCGATTAGTGTTCGGATTCAAGTCGGGTGTTTTGTGAGAACCAGTACACAGGCTCATGCTGATGATGAAATGGCGGCTTACAGTTTTTTTTTTGTTTAATATTGAAGAGGATAATTTCATAGGGATGCAATTGTTACAGTTTTGTTTAAAAAATGTACATGCTAAAGAGGGCAGCCCTTTTCAAGGGGGTGCCTGCGACCGTGCAGCAAGGCGAACTGTCTTAGCAAAACTTCAAACCGCCATAGCAATTTTTGACCGGCTGCTGTCCCAAATCAACCGGCTTGAGATTGATGGGTTGATTAAACAGTCCCCCGAGGATGTCGCCCACCTCAATCGGGATATATTCTGAAATGACCAAGTTATTCACTTGCAGGTTGGGGAGGGTGATCCACCAGCCTTTGGGCGCAGCGGTTGCCCCATAGCTGCCATCGCCTTTTTGCCACTTGATATCTTGGTTTTGCAGTGAGAGCGCCACATCTTTTGAGGCGATCGTACCTGCTGCATCCGCAGCCAGCAGTAACTGATGTGCGGTTCTTAAGGGTTCGCCTTTAATGTTGATGTTATTCAGGGTAATCCCTAAGGGTAGATTGATAATGCCGAGTATCGAAACCGAGGTAGTTTGCGCAGTGAGGCCCAAGATATCGAGGCTGTTGCCACGGGTTAGTCGAAATTGCTTCGAGTAATCATTCAGATTGGCATCCACGCCAGCGAGGCATAGCCCCAGCAGGGTGACACAGGCATTGTTAATCTTGGCATTGGTGATGTTCAGACCGATGTCACCACTTAAGGTGTTAATCCCGGTGTCGTCGCGCAGATCATTGGTCAACTCGTTTTCACCGAGGGATAGCATGCCTAACACCCCTTGCGCGCCGAAGCGAATCCCCGCAATTGAGCGCGTGGAGAGTTGGTTGGCACCGGGGTTTTGGATCGCAATTTGCAGAAAAGGATTGGTCAGCACCGCATCGGTATCCGCATACGTGCCACTGCCACCCGCATTCACACCCGTCAAGCGCAAGTGAGAGATGTCTATATCACAGCCGCCCGCACCATTGACGCCGCCGCAGCCCAATTGCAGGTGATTGATGTTGGCATTCAGCTCCACTTTGCCTTGTAGCCCCAAGGTATAGAAGCCGATGTTGCTATTGGGATTGTTACCGCCCACCGGAATATAGTCGGTATAAAACGCCGCTTGCCCCGTGACCGTGCGCATGTCGTCATCGTTCAAGGGCTCTTGGGCAAAGCAGGGCTGGATTAAGGCGCAGGACAGCAAGGCGGTTGTCATCAAGGCACGCGATACGGCCGTATCACTACTGATTAAAAAATTGATTAACGCCGGGGTTATAGCTGAATATTTCATGATAAGCCAAATCCATTTGTTTTTATGCGTGATCAAAATGGTGTTATTTACCTTATTTCCGAAAGGTAAAATATATTTTTTAAATGACAATAATCGTTTTAAATTAAATCATGCTTAAAATAACAATTCATGAAATTCTGATTGTTATTTTATTTATAAATATCAGTAGTTTGTATTATTGCGGTGTGCGATTTATTACAAGCCATATATCTCTTAAACTATGGCTGACTTGACGTTAACCTGCTTGTGATTTGAATACAAGATTGGTTTTTATACTTCGAACTTATCAGAAGGTAAAAATTATTATAATTGAACGAGAGTAGGGTTATTTTATGATTGATATTGCAGGAATTAATGTCGAATAGTTATCATTGTTTGGATTTTGTATATGGATTGTACGGTGGTTTAAGTGGAGGGTATTCAGGTCCGGCCGTCAACGCCATCGCAAGGCAGAGTGCGCAAATAATCGGCGTTGTTTGATCAACGATGGCGCACCGTGAGCATCCTGAGCGGGTCTGACACAATCTTGAGCTTAATTGAGAGGGTCTTAAAGGGTGGGGTTTAAAGAATGTTTAGGTCGAGCGGAGAGGGTCACTCAGCAAGCCATCGAACTTGCCAAGTCGGGATATGCAGGGCGGTCAGTCGCGGTAGCTGGCTTAGAGGTGGACATGGAGCCAGCGATCGCTTGAGGGCGTGACGCCTGTCCAGGCACCTTCACCTGATAAGCCAAGCACCATCAGTTTTTCGCCGTTTTTCAAATTGGGGATGAGTTCGGCATGGATGCTACCTGCATCGCCATCATGCTTGATGATCCACTTGGCGCTTTGATACTTGAAGGTCTGCGGGGAGAGTTGTTCAATCGCCGTGGCGATCTCAGACTCGTCGCGATGCGGCAGAAGTTCAGCGCTGATCAGATACGTTTTCATGTCCTTGCTCACCTCTTTAATTGTTTTGGATTGATGATCGCCGCTTAGAAACTTAAGCGGAAGATCAGCATACTGGGATCTATCAAAAAAGCGCCAAAAAAAGCCTGCAATTTGTAAGCAGGCTTTGCATTGTGTCTGTGTTGTAGCGCGTGCTGAGTTATAACGCTCAAGCAGGATCGTGGCAGACGGCTTCGATGTTATGACCATCAGCATCATGCACAAACGCGCCGTAGTAATTGGGGTGGTAGTGCGGACGGAGTCCTGGCGCCCCATTGTCCTTAGCCCCAGTAGCAAGCGCAGCTTGGTGAAAGGCATCGACCATCGCCCGGCTCTTGACCCGAAAAGCAATATGTAGGGGCGGTAGGTTCGGCGTGCCGCTGGTCAGCCAAAAATCTGGATTGCCGTCCTCACCAAAACCAGCGACATCGGCTGAGCCTGTCACGGCAGCGGGGAACTCGTGCAGCAGTTCATAGCCTATGGCGGCAAGTGTGGTTTGATAGAATTTTTTGCTGGCGTCAAAGTTACTGACGATTATACCGGTATGGTCGATCATTTTTTTTGCGTTCCTTGCAGTGGGTTGCTTATCGAGGTTGGTGATGGGCGATGATCTTAGAGATAAGGTTCGGGCCATCCCGCTTGAATATAGCAAAGCCTCAACGCATGCAGGGTGACTTTGTCGCTTAAAATTGGTAAATAATGGTTACCATTCAAAAAAAAGCCACTCTCCAGAATCAACACATAAAAAAATGATGTGATTGGTATATAGGGGCGTGTGTATTTTAATCTTGAATTTAAGGATGAGGACGATAAATCCTGAATGACTGTCTAGCGCGAAGCACTTGTGCTACGCACGCAGCAGGTCGCCATGGGGCGACAAAGCGCTTTGATGACACAACGCCATTACTTTGAATCGACACTGCACTGTAGCGGCACATTTTTTTGCTTTTTATCTCCAAAAATTCATCCAATATCCCTTGTAACAAAGGTAATATTGCGGACCAGTTGGAATGAATTTTGAATACGTTTTTCAGGGGGAGTGAAACGAACACAGGATCGTGTTTGTTTGTTTTATCGGGTCATCCAAGGACGGTTGAGGTCGCAATCAATGGTGAAAGACAAGTCAAGTTTGGCAGTGGGGCAGAAACTCTCTGCAGGGGAATCATTGCTTTCCCCATTAGGTAATTATCGTTTACTGATGCAACTGGGGGGCAACCTCGCCGTTTATCATCGCGCAACCCACGGCATCATTTGGAGTAGTGGCACTGTCGGCGAGGGCAACTGGGCGGTGCTGCAAGGTGATGGCAATTTTGTGCTCTACAATGCCACCGGCGATCAAGCGCTGTGGCACTCACAAAGTGGGCGCGTTGGCGTTGATTCTGCATGGTTCATCGTGCTGCAAGATGACAGCAATCTGGTGATCTATCACCCACCATTACAACCGATTTGGAGTAGCTTAGGCGGCGTGGTGGATTGAGTCGGGTGATCAAAAAAGAGCAAGCAGATGCCCTCTATCCTGCGCTGTATTCCGCATCTATCGCCTCCTTGCCGCGTGGCGATCGACCCTTCCAGCGCTTAAAAGCATAGATAAAACTCGATGTCTCTGCATAGCCAAGACGCGTCGCGATATCGCCGACACGCATCCCTCGGATTGCCAACAACTCGTCCGCCAGAGCTTCTCGCACTTCATCCACCAGATCGCGAAAGCTGGTGCCTTCGGTCGTGAGTTTCCGCCGAAGTGTCCGTGAGGTCATGGCCAGTTCTGCTGCCATCTCCTCCATATCGGGCAGTGCCATCATCTTGTTCAGTAAGCGCTCGCGGACCAGTGCCGCAACGCCCTCGTGTACGCGGCGCTTGCTCAGAAGCTCACGGCATTGCGCTTCGCAAATCTGTTGGGTATGTGGGTTGGCTTGTGGCAGCGGGATACACAGCCATGCGGCATCCATTTCTAGATAATTGCGATCTGCATCAAACTCTGGAATGACGCCAAACATTTCCAGATAAGGAGACACATCAACGGGCGCTGGTAAGCGCAGTGTGACGCGTTTCAACGGCATCCGTAGACCCAGTAACTCATGCTGTAACGTCAGTAATGCCGCAGCGTGACGCTGGACGATGAATGGTCGCACATCTTCTGGAATGCCTTGATCATCGAGGATCAGCCACACGCGTTCATGATCATTGTCTAACTGCATGCGGCAGAACGCGTAGGTCAGATCCATATAGCGTATCCCTAACTCGATGACATTACGTAGTGTCGGGCTACTGGTCAATGCAAATCCAAAAACCCCATAAGTGGTCAGGTGATAGCGCTCGCCTGCCACAAGTCCCAAGGCAGGAATGTGGATAGCGCGGATCAAGTTACGGATCAGCCGCATCTCTTGATGGGCGGTAATGATGGACTGTGGATTGGACAGCCCTTGGGGCTCTATCCCTGTTTCAGCAAGGCAGTCCGCAAGACTTAATCCATGGCTTGCGGCTAAATCGACCAGCAGTTGTACGCCCATAATACTGCGTGGATAATCCCAATCCGTCATTTTTATTGTCCGAAAATACTAATTTATTGTCTGACTGTACTATACGCATCTTATTGGACTGCGTCTAGACTGGCTCAACTTTGCATGAATCAACTTGTGTTGTGTAACACGATGAGCGGTTTTAAATGAATTTTGTAAGCGTTGGCGTACGTACTTTGAGGTTGTTCGTTTCGGACCATATGTGATGACAGGATCGTCATCTCGTCTCAAGGTGGAGTGACGACAGGGTGCAAGTAGACCTTCAGCTCCCCAGAGCAGCGGTAGTCGTATGAGGACATTCATGTCCTTGCTCGATCATCGCATGAAGCAAGCGTTTTAAGCACATTCAGGTTGTGCGTAAAAACGAGTGAAGACATAAGTGATGTGTTTTTAGGATATTGGATCTAAATCGCGGGGCTTATGTGAAGGCTTTACCCTGATGCCCCGTGTCATTTCGCGGGGGATTAGGGGTCTAACAATAACTGACTTAGATAAGGAAAAATCTATGAAAAAGTCTACATACGCATCGCTGCTCTTGACGGGAAGCATGCTGGTCTCAGCAAGTGCTTTCGCAACCACTTCAACCTATCAGTACTGCACCACAGCGGGCTGCATCGCTGGCGGTAGCAAAACGGTGAATTCGGCCTATGCCCAAACCAAGTACCCTCTGGTGTTTGCTCACGGCTTGGGTGGTTTTTCACAGACCGCAGGCATTGATTACTTCTATGGTATCCCGCAAGACTTATCGAGCAACGGTGCTCAAGTCTTCGTCACTCAAGTTTCCTCTTTGAACTCTTCCGAAGTGCGCGGTGAACAAATGCTGGCGCAAGTGAAGGATATCCTCGCCATTACAGGTGCCGCAAAAGTCAATCTCATCGGCCACAGTCATGGTGTGCAGTCCGTGCGCTATGTTGCGGGCTTGCTTCCAACACAGGTGGCTTCAGTGACTGGCGTTGCCGGTGCCAATAAAGGCTCACCACTGGCGGATGACTTGTATCAGATTACCCAACTGCCCGCAGTGGGTTCACCATTTTCTGCCGTGTTATCGGGCGCGCTCAATGCGTTCTTTACCTTGTTTAACATCACTTCAGGTGAGTTCTATTCACAAGATGGCGTTGCTGCATTGAACAGTTTGACCGTCCGTGGCGCGACAGCCTTCAATGTCAAATTTCCAGATGGCGTGCCGACGTCAGCCTGTGGTGAAGGTGCTTATACAGCAAATGGCATCAACTACTACTCATGGATCGGTTCGAGTAAAGTGACAACCGGTATTGATCCTACCGATTGGATGAGTGCAGCAACGGGTCTGTTGATTGCAGGCAAAAGCGATGGCATCGTACCTCAGTGCTCTGGTCACTTGGGTCGTGTGATTGGTGACAACTACAACATGAATCATTTCGATGAAGTGAATCAGGTGCTGGGGATGGTTAGCATTTTTGGCGCCAATCCTGTGACGTTGTATCGTCAACAAGCCAATCGCCTCAAAGTCGCAGGATTGTAATCTTTACGCGATAGACATTGCTTGAATTGAGGGTATGACCCTAAATAATGCGTGTGTTCATGGCATTATTTAGGGATTGAAGGTTTTGGGTGATCTTGAAAAGTGGATACTGAGCGTCATCGAAACACGACATCGGCCATATCGATCCTAGTCACTTGATGTCCGAAAATATCAAATTTTTGTCTGTTTATCCTCTACGCAATTGATTGTACAGCGTCTAGAATTGGATCGCTTGTGTTCAACCTGCGGATACGCTGTAACGCGCTATTGGTTATAGAGATATTTCATGGTTTGATGAGATATCATAGCGCAAGATCAATACCTGAGTTCAGGAGCCGTCTACGGCGCCAGATATCAAGAAGTAAACTTACAAAATTCAATGATAATATAGATATAAATGACGTCCAGTGATGGATGCGCACACTTCCGAAGACATGGACTGTTAGACAATGAAAAGCGTATTCAAGCAAAAAAAAGTTCTGATTCCCTTATTGCTGATCCTCCTCTTCGCGGTGATCTGGGGAATCTTGCAACTGAAGCCTGCGCCTGCGCCGATCGCAACCATCCCAGAATCAACCTTATTACCGATGTCGCCGACCAGTGTGCCGACGACTGCGGGATCTATGCCGCTGAAGGTACATGGTCCATTGCCCACACTCGCACCCTCCCTACAAGGCACCCAAGTCGATTGTCCGCTCCAAGTCGATGGTCAAGGTCAACTGGTGTTGACGGTGGGGATTCGCAGTTGTTTTGATTACTTCTTATCCAGTCTCGGTGAGAAAACCGAAGCGCAATTGGTTGCGGATATTCGTTTGTACTTAAGCAGTACCTTGCCTGCAACGGCACTACCGTATGCGCTAAAACTGCTGGATCAATACATCGCGTATATGCATGCCCCGAAGCAACCCATGGAACAGGCCAAAACTGTGACCCCGGAGTTGCTGCAAACGGCGGTTGATTCAATCAAAAACGTACGTCGCCAATTCTTTACCCCGCTGGAAGTTGAAGTGTTCTTTGGCAATGACGAAGCCTACGACCAATTCAACATCGACAAAATGAAAGTGAACGCTGATAAGAGTCTGTCTGCTGATCAAAAGGCCAAAAAAATAGCCGCCTTACTGGACAAACAACCTGCGGCGCTGGCAGATAGCATTCGTCCCTTGATGCAGTATGCAGAGTTGCAGGATCTCACCAAAGAGATCAAAGCACGCGGCGGCTCGGCTGAAGAGTTGCATCAAATGCGCGAAAGCCTCGTCGGCAGTGCTGCCGCCAACCGCTTGGATCAGCTCGATACCGATAATGCCCAGTGGCAAAAACAAGTGGATGGTTATCTGGCCGCACGCGATCAAGTCAAAGCCGCAAACAGTGACCCGAAAAGCCAACAAGCCGCCATTGCGGCACTGCGTAATCAAACCTTTAGCACGCCAGAAGAGCGCCTGCGTGCTCAGACCTTTGAGTCGATGCACGACACTAGTGTGAAGAAATGATGATTCGCGATTACTATCCGCATCATCATGTCGATGAAGTCAATCAAACGCTCGGAATGATTGGTCTTTTTGCGCCAAACCCTGTAACGTTATACCGCCAGCAAGCAAATCGTTTGAAATTAGCTGGCTTGTAAACCGCTCACTCATTTATAATGGGCGAGTAGACTATCTGGTCAAAAACAATGGACTGTGAAGCCGCATTGTTTTTGGCTTATTTTGTAAACCTAATCAAGGATCGATCTCATCATGAGAATGAAAACGCTTTCCGTCGCTATAGTCCTAGCGACCCTTCCTGCAACCAGCCTCTTTGCGGGTGCACTTGATCGTTCGGGTCAATCGATCAGTCCATTTTTCCAAAAAGGCAACTACGCTGAAGCGGGCTTCAAGGTGCTGGATCCAACCGTTGATGGCCGTGATAGCAGTGGTAATGGCACAGGCGATATGGCCAATACCTACCGTTTCCCAGCGTTCGCACTGAAACTGCAACCGTTCGAACAGGTTTCTTTTGGTTTATTTTTTGATGAGCCATTTGGCGCCGATGCCAGCTACTCTGGCAATAGCAACTTCGTCGCAAAGCCAACCGATAGAGTACTGGGCTCATTGCCAGTTACTACGGGTCAATTGGGTACGCGCATTGATGGCGGTACCCGCGTTAATGTCCAAAGCCGTGATTACACCGCAATCATTGGTTATCAACCAACTGTAAACTTCAACATCTATGGTGGTGTGGTTTATCAGGAAGTGAAAGGCAAAATCGATCTGCGTGGTTCTGCATACAGCTTGTTTAACGGCTATAGCGCCAACATCAAACGTAACAATGCTTACGGTTGGCTTGCGGGTGTTGCGTTTGAAAAACCAGAAATCGCTTTGCGCGCTGCGATCACCTACCGCTCTGAAATCGATCATGAAGTACAAGCGGATGAATCTGTACCGCTAGTCAACACGATCCAAAAGCTCCCTGCTGCACAGTTAGGCGGTATCTTGGCGTTGGTCCCAGCTCAACAACGTGCAGCTGTTGCCGGTGCACTGGGTAAAGCACGAGCGATCAATACCAGTGGTACAGGCGATACCAAGATCACGACGCCACAGTCTGTGAACTTAGACTTGCAAACTGGCATCATGGCGGACACCGTCGCATTTGCTAACGTGCGCTGGGTCAACTGGAAAAGCTTCTCAATTCGTCCAAACCTGTTTGGTCAAGTCGCGGGCGCAGTATCGCCAATCTTGGGCAAAGGCGGTTACACTGGCGGCTTTAACCTCGTTGACTACAGCAAAGATCAATGGTCTGCAGACGTAGGCTTAGGTCGTAAGTTCAATGATCAATTTGCAGGCACAGCGTCAGTCGGTTGGGACAGTGGTACAGGTAACCCTGTGACCACGCTTGGTCCAACAGAAGGTTATTGGAACGTGGGCCTAGGTTTACGTTATAACCCTGTTAAAGACTGGGACGTATCAGTTGGTGCGAAATACTTCTGGCTGGGCGATGCGAAAGCTGAAACCGGTGCGCACTCTGTACCGGGCAACGAACAAGCCAGCTATGCCGGTGACTTCAAAGACGGTCATGCAATTGCTTACGGCTTGAAAGTGGGCTATCACTTCTAAGACTTAAACTCACGCGATGCGTGATTGATACTGTCTAAAAAGCCACCCTGTATCGGGTGGCTTTTTTATGACTTTTATAAGTCTTTTGGGAGCCGATTAGATGCTAGTGCTTGAGGGAGTGACTCAACACTTCTTAACATTTTGTCCCTTGCCAAGCGGAAGTAAAACTTTTAATTTAGGCGTGTTGATGCAGGTTTCCAGCTATCTTCGGATAGGCTGGGTGTGGTACGTGCATCAACACCTTATTTCTGCTTTGCAAGCAGGTCGCCCATCGGGCGCCTGCATGTTGATGTCTGCTTAGATATGCAAGCTAGATATGCATGAATGACATCATCCCCTTGTTTATAAACGAGCTTCCCTTATGAGTCACTCCCCCCTACGTCGCCGGCTTATTCAGGCTGGCGTTGCATTGCCGTTTGTCAGTATTCTGCCGCTTACTTGGGCCGCGGAGACGCCCTCAAGCAAACTCACGCAGGCGCTTGCGGCACTGGAAGCCAGTAGCAAAGGGCGATTGGGTCTAGCCTTGATCAATGTCGATACCGGGGTGGAGTTCCAATATAAGGGCGATCTGCGCTTTGCCTTTTGCAGTACCTTTAAATTGATGTTGGTTGCCGCAGTCTTAAAGAAAAGCATGACGCAAGTGGGTCTGCTGACCCAGCACATCACCTATCAAAAAGCCGATTTACTCTCCTATGCCCCGATCACGACGAAGAACCTTGCCCAAGGCATGAGCGTCTCTGAGCTGTGTGCGGCAACGCTACAATACAGTGATAACACTGCCGCCAACTTGCTGATTAAGCAGATTGGCGGACTTGAGGCCGTCAATCGCTTTGCGCAAAGTCTGGGGGATCGCGACTTTAGGCTGGATCGTTTTGAGCCGGAACTCAACACTGCGCTGCCTTTTGATATTCGGGATACCACAACGCCTAAAGCCATGGCAGCCAGTCTCAAGAAAATCACTTTAGGCACTGCACTGGCACCCAATCAACGTGCCCAGCTCGTCACGTGGATCAAAGGCAATACGACGGGTGATGCGTGTATACGTGCTGGAGTGCCGAGTGGCTGGACGGTCGGGGATAAGACCGGTAGCGGGTCCTATGGCACGACCAATGACATCGCGGTGCTGTGGCCACCGACTGGACAGCCTATGGTACTGACGATCTACTTTACCCAACTGCAAAAAGACGCCGAGGCGCGCCGAGATGTGTTGGCAGCGGCGACCAAGCTGGTGATGGGGCAGTATCCGGACTATGCTTAAATTTGGGCTTAAAATTTGGACTTGATTCCATCTAAAAAGCCACCCCAAGGGGTGGCTTTTTAGATGGACCGAAATCGGCCAGCACGTGGCGAATAGCATCCGCCCGATGCTGATCACGGGATTAGAACTTAAAGCTTAAGTTGGTCGCGCTGCTAGCACTGATATCCACAGGCGTGGTTTTAATTGCGCCCGTCACCGTTTCACTGGCTTCTACCTGATACTTGCCTGCTGCTACCCCGTCAGCGATGAGTGGGATCGGTAATGCACCGTATGTACCGACATAGGTCGGCGATCCGACAGGGAGTGTGAAAGAGAAGCTGCCATTGGTGACGACGGAAGCGATCTCATAGTTCGCGCCGTTGACCGTTTGTAATGCACGCACTAACACACCGTCGTTAGCTGATGTTGCGCTGCCACTCACGGTTTGGACCTTGGATGTCGGCGCGCCGATAGGCGTCGCTGCTGTTGAGATCGTGGTATCGGCATTTGCAGTTACGGGCACTGCACGAATGATGGCGTTTGAGAATCCTGGATCGACGACGACAATATCATAATTGCCATTGGCACTGCTTTGAATCAGCGGGGCCAAGGTAAAGCTACCATCGGCATTGACCACGGTGCCTTTTACCACACGTCCATTTTGTTCTGCATAGACCGCAGCACCTGCTTCGGCGAGTGAGACATAACCTTTAATTCTGCCGCTGACCACGACGGGGGTTGCTGTGACCACAGGTTTTAACCCATAGGTGCCATTGCCTTTTTGCACGATAGAACGACAGGCATCAAAGTCCAAAATCAGATCGGTCAAGGTGTTGGCCTGTACGCTGAAATTGCCGACCACTTTATAGCCGCTCTGTGCAGCGCTCGGCGTAGAGAGTGCAATCTCAGCGCCATCTGCACCCGAAGCCGCGGTCGGGACGACACTGTTACCATTGGCACTGAGCACCAGACGAATTTGTTGATACTGTCCTGCGACCAGTGGGAACTGTCCTAACTGTTGCAGCACGCCATTGGTCAATGACAGCAAGTCGACTCTTTGCGGGGTGGCCAGCGTCAGGGTTTGCCAACCTGCATCCTGATCACCTGCGGTCGCGCTGCTATTGACACGAATTTGTTGAACCGTGATCCAAACATGATTAAATCCACAAGCGGGATTATCAGTCAGCGCAACATTCACGGTCCCTGTTGTGCCTGTAGCGGGTGCGTCATCGCCGCCACCGCCACAACCAGACAACGCCAACATGGCTGTAAGAAGTGTTACTGGAAATAAAGTTTTCATCATATTGTTCTCGTTTATGGGTTTCAGTTTTTTCTTTACGTCAGGGGGAGTCCGCTGGCAAAGAAAGCGCGCTAACAATGGTGTCAGAGGACCACGCGCCAGAAATGTGGTCGTGATTTCATCGATGTCCTTAAATCGACGCGAGCTGAGTTTTATCAGCTTAGGCGATTTACGCGCTTTGCAGAAACAGGAATGCGATAAGAGGACGATATTGGCTGACAGAAAAAGCCCGCGCGATTGCGCAGGCTTTATGGTTTTAGAGCGATGAAGAGGCGCGAATGTTGACGCTATATAGCGCGCGCTTACAGCACTTTAGGAATACTGCTCTGTAACTTTAAGAAAGCATTGAGTTTCGCGACATCGAAGCTGCCAAAGCCCGTTGCGGCATCCCAACCAGCGACTGCAGTAAAGCCGGGCGTCGTGCTATAGCCATTGTTCCCCGAGGTGATGTCATGCAGCAGCGCCGCATTGGCCGACTTCGAAAAATAGGTATAGAACGCTGCGGCTGGGAAGGGCAGGGTGTTGTTGTTGTCTGACTGCAAGCGTGCCCAGAAACCCGCAAAGATCGGGGCGGAGAGACTGGTGCCTCCCCACTGCTGAATGGCTCCATTGACATACACCTTGACGCCACTGTTGGGGTCCGCATCGAAGGCGATATCCGGCAGACCACGTGCAGTTGTGGAGCCTGTGATCCCGCTTTGCCAGCTTGGTGCCGCTTCAATGGTACTGTAGCCCCCACCCGTTGCGCCGAGCGCGCGTTTACTTAAGCCTTGATTCCAGACGACTTCGCTGCTATAGGCGGTCGTACCCGTCGTCAACAGCGCCGAGCCACCGACAGCAATCACATAGGGCGATACCGCAGGGGATGAGACGGTATAGTTACTGGTCGGCTTGCCGCTATTGCATTCAAAGGCCCCTGAGTCGCCGGTTGAAATTGAAAAGGTCTGACCTTGGGTCACGGCTTGTTTGAATATGGCATCATTCACGGCAATGGTATCGCCCGTTTCACATTCGCCGAATGAGCCGTTGATCACCGTTGCCAAATTATCGGTCACCGCTTTATTCATGGCGGCGGTCACATTGGCATTGGATGCGGTATTCGGTGAACTATAGAAAATGATCTTCTTGATCGCCCCGCCTGCGGCACCGAGAATCGCTTGGCTATCCATGTCCCACTCAGCATCCGTGAGCGTATAGGTCGAGTTTGCGGGGCCGGTTTTGACGATTGCAGTTGCGACACTGCCCAGACTGTTGGCGGTGGCATAGGTCGCCAAGTCGTTGACAGCGGCGGTTGCATCGCCCCACATCACCACCGCCGCCGTAGCATTGGTTGCAGTCGGCAAGCTGTCCGCACCGTAGATGGTAGAGAAATCAAGTGGATTGTGTCCCACCTTGGCAGGGGTCGCGCTGGGGGTCGACTTGGCATTGCTGGCAAGGACTTGATGATTAAAGGTGCGATAGACATTGGCCGTATCCAGCCCCAATACTGTTTCTACGATGCCGCCCAGCGATTGAGGCACTTGCGCATCGCTGCTATTCGCAAACACAGGGTGTCCATCTTTTTGGAAGCCTTTCAGATGGGTATTAAACGCGCTACTCGCATGGGCTGCAGTACCGGTTGCTGACACCAGTAGATGATTCGGAGAAACCGTGATGTCGCTATAACCGGATTTCTTGAGATAGTTCACCACCTTGTCCACTTGGGCTTGGCTTGGGCCAAACTGCTGGGTGAACTGTGCGGGGGTGAGGAATTGACGTGCCGTGCCCGATTGATAGTAAGACACCAGCTTGTTCAGTTGGGCTTCGTTTTGCAGTTTTAGGCTTAGGGTCACGGGCACCAATGTCGTGGCTGTCAAATCGGACAACGTCGGTGTTGCACTCGCTGTAGCACCTAGTGTAGTACTGGGTGTGGCCCAATCAAAATGCTTAAAAGCGTGGGTTTTGGTCGATACCCAAGGCTCAGCTGCTTGCGCAGACAGAGACACCAGCACCAGTGATCCCATGGTTGACAGAAGCGTCATACGACGGACAGCAACCGCAGAAAACAGACTCGATACTTGCATAGAAATCTCCATGATTAAGAAACGCTGAATTCTGATCCGATCGATGATTTTCTAAAGGTGATTAATATTATCATTTTAAATAAATAATAATATTTAAAATGACAAATATAGCGGCGCATCGATTCGTGCAAAATTAGCTGAGGATTTGAATATAAGTTTAATTATTATTGTGAATTGTATGTGTTATGTGTCGCAGAGTGCATGGGTGTTGATTGAGTAGCATGCGTGTTCTTTTTAAGAAAAGAATTGTTTTAAATATTGTTTAATTTTATATTTATTTTGATTAATCAATAGCATAATTGATATGCTGAGGGTCTTTTTTTTGTGAGTTGAATCTCATACTAAGGTATTATGAGTCGTCGTAGATCCGATGATCAGTCGAAAAAATGGGATGTGTGGCACTGTTTTATGAATCATAATATATGATATTGAATATGTATATCATTATAAATATATTGGTTTTAATATAATGCATATTTTGATTATGGGTATTATATGTATGCTTGATGGATATTATGTGTAGATACCCTGTATTTATGCTTTGGCGACATCAGACTATTGTGGGGTTGGCTCAGTACGATATGTGGCCCAGCCCTGAAACTAAAGCTGCTGGCCGCACATCGCATCCCATAAAAAGCCTTTTTAGCGCGAGGACTGCCAAATGAGCCAACAACAATGGTCAGCTGTAGATGCTTACCTGTGCGACAGTCTGATCCCACAAGATGCGGTTTTATCTGATGCACTGCGTGATAGCGATCAAGCGGGATTGCCGCAAATCAACGTGGCACCCAACTTGGGAAAGTTTCTACATCTGCTGGCGCAGATTCAGGGTGCCCGTCGTATTCTGGAAGTGGGTACGTTGGGGGGCTATAGCACTATTTGGCTGGCCAGAGCGCTGCCGAAAGACGGACAGCTAATCACGCTGGAATATAGTCCCGAACATGCCGCTGTGGCCAAGGCCAATATTGCGCGTGCGGGATTGTCTGAGCGGGTGGATATCCGTGTGGGCCTTGCGGTGGATTCATTGGCGAAAATTGCGCAGGAGGGGCTGGACCCGTTTGACTTTATCTTTATCGATGCCGATAAACCCAGCAATCCATACTATCTCGAGTGGTCCCTCAAGCTTGCGCGTATCGGCACCATCATCGTGGTGGATAACGTGGTTAGAGACGGCGAAGTGGTGGATGCCCATACCAGCGATGAAAAGATTCAGGGTGCCCGCGCTGGCGTGGCCTTTGTCGCCAATCACCCGCGTCTGTCGGCAACCGCCATACAAACGGTCGGCAGCAAAGGCTATGATGGATTTTTGCTGGCGACAGTGGTTGCGTGAATCGATAGGGTTAAAGAGATAGACCTGACACCCTTGGATTTGTGTAGTGTGCTGCCTTGTCCGTTAATCGAAAAACGCGCTGGGGGTATAGCGGCGTTGACGATCCGCAGTCACATAATCACGGCCTTCTTGTAAGAGTCGTGTGCCGTATTCATTGAAGGCGAGCCAGCTACCATGCAAAGCAACTTCATCGCTGCCATCGGCAGTGGGCTTTAAGTATAGAAAGCGTTTAAGTTTGATCTGTATCGTTTTTTGGTTTTGGTCAACCATAGCGATATGTCTTAGTTCAGCATGAACGTTCATGTTAACTGTACTTCGGCTAAATCTAATTTACACTTAAAGTTTAAAAACACGTTAAGCTCCCCCGCATGCAAGAAATTTGCAAAAAAAGCCACACCGAAAAGGGGTGTGAGCTATATAAAAAAGCTCAAATCCTTTGGAAATTTGAGCTGAAAACTTTCCGGCATCAAGTTTCATGCCAATGATCAAAAAGTAACATTTTTGTAATATTAAGTCAACCAGTTCTCACTTTCCCTATCTCTTTATTTGTGATAAGTATTTTGTGTGATTTTTGCTCATAATAGCTTCAAAACGAGAGCATTTTAAATCAGCAGCGTCTTTACGACTAAGCCTATAACCGCACACCCAGCCAGCACATGGATCACATTACGTTTAAAGTGAAACAGCGCAATCATCGCACCAAGGGTAATCAGTGCCGAGATCCAGTCAAACGATCCAGCAAAGCCCTGTGGCCACAGCACATGATAGCCAAAGAACAGCGCCAGATTGATGATCACCCCGACTACCGCAGCCGTGATGGCGGTCAGCGGTGCAGTGAACTTTAGGTCATTGTGCGTCGATTCAATCAAAGGACCACCCGCCAAAATAAACAAGAACGACGGCAGGAAGGTAAACCACGTGACCAGTGCTGCCGCTGCTGCACCCGCCAAAAACAGGCTGTCGGGTCCAAACACCGCCTTGACATATCCGCCGACAAAACCGACAAACGCCACTACCATGATTAGCGGCCCCGGTGTGGTTTCACCGAGCGCGAGTCCATCCATCATCTGTGTTGGCGTCAGCCAGCCATAGTGACCCACCGCCCCTTGATAGACATATGGCAGCACTGCATAAGCGCCGCCAAAGGTCAGCAGCGCCGCCTTGGTAAAGAACCAACTCATCTGCGTCAGTGGGTGATCCCAGCCATAAGTCGCCGTGAGCAATCCCATCGGTATAGACCACAGTAAAGCCCCAATGATCACCACCCGAATGAGACCCGCCCATTTAAAGCGCACATGGGCAGGGGGTGGGGTATGATCATCAATCAGCGCCGCGCCAAAGGACTTGCCTGCTGATCCGTGACCACCGCCCAGCGAGAACTTCTCAGGCATATAGCGCCCGCCCAGATAGCCGATCAGCGCCGCCGCCGCAACGATGATTGGGAAGGGCACGTTTAAGGCAAAGATCGCCACAAAAGAGGCACCTGCAATCGCCCACAGCATATTGTTTTTCAGCGCGCGCGAGCCTATCCGATGTGCCGCATGCAGCACGATTGCCGTCACCGCAGGCTTGATGCCGTAGAACAGCCCGGCAATGATTGGCACATCGCCAAATGACAGATAGACCCATGACAGCCCAATCAGGATCAGCAAGGAAGGCAACACAAATAAAACGCCCGCCGTGATGCCCCCAATCGAGCGATGCATGAGCCAGCCGATATAGGTCGCCAGTTGCTGCGCCTCAGGCCCTGGCAGCAGCATGCAAAAATTTAAAGCATGCAAGAACCGTCGCTCCGATATCCAGCGGCGGTTCTCCACCAGCTCTTGATGCATGATCGAGATCTGCCCCGCAGGACCGCCAAAGCTGATCAAACCGAGTTTGAGCCAAAAGGCAAAAGCCGCCCAGTAGCTGACCGGTGCAGGGGGGAGATCGAGGGAGTCGTGCGGGATGGGTGCGGATGGGTTCATGATGGCTTGTTCACACGGTTCTTGTATTTTATAGCGCTATCTTAACGGATTTATTCAAGACGCTGCATCACCGTGTCATCGTCGCGCAGGCTGTGCTGGTATCTTCAGGGGTTGCATGGCGTTGAGCATACTTGCCGTTAGGCTTAAATCTCAAAGCGCAGTTGCACCGACTGCGACTCAATACCGAGTAAATAGCCAAGTCTCAACCACGCGGCGCGGCGCGCGGCCGGGGAATTGTGGTAGTTTTTATTCTCAATTACA
>CAYJTU010000030.1:0-1061 GCA_964373105.1 uncultured Moraxellaceae bacterium
CCAACGGATTATGAGTCCGCTGCTCTAACCAACTGAGCTACAGGCCCATATTTTTTAAAGCGATCTACATTGAATATCGATTTTAAGCGTATTTCAAAAAATTAGGCAAAAGGAATGATAACTCACCTAAAACCGACCAGAAGTCTACACGATGTCAGCTAAAAGAACAAAGGCAGCTTATCCATTTGCCGATTCTTTGTACACTTCCAACTCCCTCGCGAAGGGTTTGACCATACAAGCTCATAATTTAAAAATCGAGATGATCAAAAAACATAAAAACACTAAGGATTTTCATACATTCGGTCATTCAGGCCCGTGCTATTCTCGATATAGAATAGATCATCGGTCAACTTCGCTTATACTTAAAGATGAACCGCAATAAAACAATACACTCAGCAGAATGATTGCTGCCGCTACACCTAGGGAGAGCCAACATGAGTGCGCAAGATCCAACTCGAAATAATGATCTCTCAAATCTAAGTAACACAGAGAAGAAATCACGGCGCAAAAGCTTACTCGACCATACCTTGAAGCATGCGCGTGATGTCGCAGATATGGCCTCTGATGCCACACGAGACTTTGTCGGGGTTGTGGGTAGCGCAACCGATGCCGCGTTCAATGTCGTCGACGTTGTCGCATCTGGAGCTGCACGCGGCGTGGTCGGCGCTGCCAACTTTACGACGGATACGGTCCGCGGCGTGGTCACAGGCACGAGCGAAACAGCCCGTGAAGTTGCACTGATCATGGCACGAACTTTCTTAGGTAATACGACCCTAACACTGCCCTTACCCGAAATGATCCTGAATAAACAAATCCGAAAACGGATTGAGAAAAACTCTGACATTGACGATATCTCCGTTGATTGTGGGGATGATCGCTTGAGTATCAAGATCATAGGGCATTACAAACGGGCACTCTATACGCTGACACTCGACTTCAATGTCCTTGAGTGCGAAATCAGCAAAGAAAAATTTCTGCGTCTCCGCCAAGTGGATGAAAGCTTGGATCTGCAATTACGCGATGCCAACATGCTGACCAATTGGGCGGCACGAAAGATCAGC
>CAYJTU010000030.1:1071-5295 GCA_964373105.1 uncultured Moraxellaceae bacterium
AAGGCCTTTGATGTGATCAATAGCTTACCCATTCCTTCACTCATCAATCACATCATCCGCGATGTCCCGGGAATTCAGCAGGAAGGCTATCGGGTTTGGTACATCGATCTCGATAAGGCTGGCTTTATCGACTTTTTGGACAATCGTTCATGGATGCTCGATAAACTGCTGAACCTGACTGATTTCAGCGTACTTCCCGGCTTAAATATTTTGCGTGAAAGCAAAGAACTCATGCAGCAGTTGGTCAATCAATTCGAGGTGCGCGGATTGCGGGTGCAACCGGGTCGCCTTGAGATACAAGTGGGTATTAATAAAGATTAAAATGCATGTATAAAAAAAGCCCTGAACATTCAGGGCTTTTTTGTTCTAACACAGCAGAAAATTACAGTTTGCTGGTCAGTTCTGGAACGATTTGGAACAAGTCACCGACTAAGAAGTAGTCTGCAACAGTACCGATCGGTGCTTCTTCGTCTTTGTTGATCGCAACGATCACTTTAGAGTCTTTCATACCTGCCAAATGCTGGATCGCACCAGAGATACCGACTGCAACGTACAGGTCAGGTGCAACGATTTTACCAGTCTGACCGACTTGAAGATCATTAGGTACAAAGCCAGCATCAACAGCGGCGCGTGATGCACCCATTGCTGCACCGAGTTTGTCGACGAGTGGCACCAAAACTGTATTAAAGTTTTCGCCATTCGCCATACCACGACCACCAGAAACAACGATGCGTGCAGCAGTCAGTTCTGGACGTTCAGATTTAGCCAACTCTTCGCTGACAAATTTTGATTTTGCCAAATCATCAGCTTCAGCAACTGCTTCAATGGCAGCAGAGCCACCAGTCGCAGCAACTGGATCAAAACCTGTACCACGGACAGTGATGACTTTGATCGCATCAGAGCTTTGTACAGTCGCAATCGCATTACCTGCATAGATCGGACGTTCAAATGTATCTGGGGAGATTACTTTGACGATGTCAGAAATTTGGCTAACATCAAGCAATGCCGCAACGCGTGGCAAAAAGTTTTTGCCGTTTGAGGTTGCTGCTGCAAGGATATGGGTATAAGCCTTGCCTACGCTTGCAACGAGCAGGCTCACGTTCTCAGCCAATTGATGTGCATACACTGCGTTATCAGCCAATAGAACTTTAGAAACGCCTGCAACTTGCGCTGCAGCATCAGCCGCGGCTTGGGCGCCTTGGCCTGCAACCAAGATATGCACGTCGCCACCAATGGCTTGTGCAGCTGCAACGACGTTCAACGTTGCAGGTTTTAGGCTGACATTATCATGTTCGGCGTAAACCAAAATAGCCATGTTAAAACTCCTATAAAACGGAATGCGTTTTGTAGCATTTGTTTAAAATCTATATGTTTAGAATCTCTGCATTTGGAATCTAACCATGTCGAATCCATGCACTTAGAATCTAAGTAAAATAAAGCACTTGAAACTTAACAATGTCACTATTCAGATCGAATTAGATAACTTTTGCTTCGTTTTTAAGTTTTTCGATGAGCTCATCAACCGACTTCACTTTAATACCTGCTTTACGCTCTGCTGGCGGCTCAACTTTCAGAGTTTTAAGCGTAGGAGCAGTATTCACACCGTAATCCGCTGGCGTTTTTGTTTCCAGTGGTTTTTTACGTGCTTTCATGATGTTAGGCAAAGCAGCATAACGTGGCTCGTTCAAACGTAAGTCCGTGGTGATGATCGCTGGAAGGGTCAAATCGACCACTTGTGCGCCGCCATCAACTTCACGCTCAACTTTCAATGACGTGCCTTCAACAGTCACTTTTGATGCAAAAGTACCTTGACCTACACCCAGCAATGCAGCCAGCATTTGGCCAGTTTGGTTGTTGTCATCATCAATTGCTTGTTTACCGAGCAGGATGATTTGTGGTTGTTCTTGATCAGCAATCGCTTTCAGGATTTTAGCAACCGCCAAAGGACCAACCGCATCATCAGTTTGAACCAGAATACCGCGGTCTGCGCCAAGTGCCATCGCTGAGCGAATTTGCTCTTGTGCAGCGGTTGGGCCAACAGAAACCACTACGATTTCGGTGACTACGCCTTTTTCTTTAAGACGTACTGCTTCTTCAACTGCGATTTCGCAGAATGGATTGATCGACATTTTGACGTTGGTTAAATCGACGCCCGTTTTGTCCGCTTTGACACGAACTTTAACGTTGTAATCGACAACACGTTTGACAGCAACAAGAGCCTTCATAAAATTCCTCGGCTTGGCTAGTGGATATATTCAAAAATTTTGGAAGCACGATGTAAAAAAATCGAACTTTGTTGAGCTTTTTTACTTTTTCTTTCGCGGTACTTCACTTTTTTATTAAGCGGAGTTGAAAGCCTAGTTAAAAAAGATCAGCCTAAATATTAGAGTGCGCAGTATATTGCTATTTGAGAGCGTCAAGGTCAAGCCGAATTGATGTCTAATCAGTAAAATTGTGTGGTAAAGCGTAATTCTTGAAGCCAAAAATCCCTCTGCAACGATGAAAATTAAATTATGATTTGACAATTCCTATTGTCTACAGCAGGATATTCGCTGCATTGACTATTTTTAATGTCAAAAAGGTCAATTACACGCATTAAAAAAAGTGAATTCTAGGTTCCAATAATCTCAGAAGGAGTCATTGATCATGCAGAGAACCGCAGGTCGAAAAAATAGCAACGGCCCACATTCACATGCTTACTCTCGCAGTAACATCACTATTCGCCGACCAGAATTTAGCTTTGATCAACTACCAAAGTATTACTTCAATAATAATCCTTTGTTATCCCACCTTTTAACCGCACTCTCCCTGACCTTTCCAAACGGCGAACGTTTTTTTGTGCACAGTGTCAGGAGTGTGAGAGATCAAGTCACAACAGCATCACTGAAGGCCGATGTTTCTGCATTCATCGGGCAAGAAGCCATGCACAGTCATGCGCATGAAGGTTTCAATGACTACGCAAAAGAAATGGGTTTAAACGTACAGCCGATTATTGATGCAGAGTATGAAAAAGTAGAACAAATTAAAGGCATCTTAACGCCGAAGCAACAACTGGCCGTCACATGCGCTTTAGAGCACTTCACCGCCATCATCGCCCAATATTTACTTGAGCATGAAGACTTCCACACTCAGCTTCACCCGGATGCAGCTCGCCTATGGATGTGGCATGCCCTGGAGGAAACGGAGCATAAAGCGGTTGCATTTGATGTCTATCGTGAAGTCTTTAATGATGATGTGGTTCGCAAACGGACCATGCGTATCATCACGACAACGTTTATCTCTCGGATTAGTTATATCACTGGCAAACTATTGCTCAATGATAAACAAGGTCGACTTCAATTCAAGCAACATTGGCAAGGCTTACAGCAACTAAGGGATATGGCAAAAACACTATTACCAGTCTATTTGGATTATTACAAAACCGACTTCCACCCCAATCAACACGACAGCACGGCTGTTGCTGATGAATGGCGCAACGTTTTATTCGCCACGTGATAGCGCCATAATTTCGCGGCAGATTGGAAATATTGGAGCATTACTTTCTTGCCCGTGGATGAGCTTGATCATACACTTTGGTGAGGTGCTCGAAATCAAGATGGGTATAAATTTGGGTCGTACTGATATTGGCATGACCCAAAAGCTCTTGTACCGCGCGTAAATCCCCACTACCTGCCAATAAGTGAGATGCAAAGCAATGACGCAGTAAATGGGGATGCAAGTGCTGTGCAATCCCAGCACGCAACGCTTGATGGCTGACTCGACGTTCAATCGTACGGGGATGTAATTGCTCTCCTCGCTGCTCGCTCACAAAAACATGTAACACACCTTCAGCAGCCCATAAATTTCGATGCGGCAACCAGTCATGCAGAGCAATAAGTGCCTTAGAACCAATAGGAAGTATACGTGTCTTTCGACCCTTACCCGTTACCGTAACGAGTTTTTGCCCCAAATCCAGCATCGGTAAAGTCAGATCGGCGAGTTCAGAAAGCCGTAGCCCACTACTATACAAGAGTTCCAACATAGCCTTATCCCGCGCCCAAAGTCGCGCCTCATCTCGATCGGCAGGAGCAGGTTGATCAAGCAGTTGCTGTAATACTTCTGCATCCATCACACTTGGCAGCGGTCTAGGTGGCCTTTGGATACTAAAGTCTTGTGCAGGATTCTGGGTGAGTATGCCGTGCTGAACCAACCAACCCAAAAAATGCCGAATCGCAGAGAGCTCGC
>CAYJTU010000030.1:5305-26048 GCA_964373105.1 uncultured Moraxellaceae bacterium
CGCTGTAAGCTTGAAGAAGAAATTCCTCCTTCCTCCATACGAAAACCAGCAAAACGCGTGATAGCAACGCGATCTATTGCTTTAAAATAGTGACTATCTTCAATGAGCTCAATATTTTCCAATATTGATACATGTAACTTATTACCAGATACATGTATCATATCGCTTTGTTGCGCTTGTAAAAAAGCCAATAACTTACTGACATCGCGCCGATAAGCCTTCAGTGTATTGGCTGAACGCTGCTCAGTTTCTAACCCAGTCAGCCACACGGTTAGAAACTGCGTATCCGACATCGACGGATTAATCAAAGATTGAGTTATCAAAGTAGACTCGCTATCCATGAATTTTTGTAGAATCGTGCTTACTACACTGCGCCCTGACGAATCTGTAAATCCAACTCGGTCAATCGCTCTACAGTGCCCACATCTACCCAATGACCTGCGAGCAACTCCCCGCTCACTTGACCTGTGTCCATAGCTTGACGTAATAGTGGCGCTAGTGGCGCTTTACCTGCGGGAAGAGACGTAAACAAACGCGGGGACAACACACTGATTCCAGAAAAAGTAAATTTACTCTCCCCGTCACGCTGGACACGATCGGATTGCAATGCAAAGTCACCCAATGGATGCTGGGGTGGGTTTTGAACCAACACCAAATGCGCCAGATCCGCTTTAAATGATAGATTGACCAGTTTTGTAAAATCAAACCGTGTCCAAATATCACCATTCACCAAAATAAAAGGCTCGCTCCCGAGTAAAGGCAAGGCCTTCTGAATCCCACCAGCTGTTTCCAGAGGCTCGTCTTCATGAGACCAATGAATAACGACACCGTAAGCAGAACCATCGCCCAGCGTATCGACCAGCTTTTGACCCAGCCACGCGGTGTTGATGACGATATCGACAACCCCAGCACGTTTCAATGCTTCAATATGCCAGACGATCAGGGGCTTGCCACCCACTTCAAGTAAAGGTTTGGGCGTATGCAAAGTCAAAGGTCGTAATCGCGTCCCTAAACCTGCCGCTAAAATCATTGCACGCATGACATTACTCATCAATATAACAATTACGAAAAAGATAGACTCAACACAAAATACGCATCAAGTCATCACTCAAAGCGGTGATTAGAGGAACTCCTCAAGGAGCGACATGCTTTCAGGCACTTCCACTAAAAATGCTGGAAGTACGCGCTCACAGAGCCATTCATGCAGTACCGATAACTCGTCATGACCTTTGGTTTCAGACAATAAATAGAAAAAGACCAGTGGTAAATTTTGTAAGTAACCATCCTTGCCGTCACGGAAGTAAAGTCGAGCAAAAATACCCAATACTTTCAAATGACGCTGTGCACCCATCCAATCAAACCATTGCTGTAATTGCGCCAAAGAGGTTTTACCCAAATAACCTCGGATACTTTGACGTTCCCAATAAATCTTAAGCCAGTCTTGGACACTCGATGTTGGCCATTGCACGTACGCATCACGTAGTAATGACACCACGTCATAGGTTATTGGACCGATGACCGCATCTTGAAAATCGATAATCCCGAGCTCTTTGCTATTGTCGAGTACCATGAGGTTACGGCAATGATAATCACGATGGACCACAACTTGCGGTTGACGTAGTGCCTGACTGGCCAGAAAATCAAAAGACGTCATGAGCATGGTTTGCTCTTCTTGAGAGGGAATTAACATCAGAAACTTACGCAAGAACCATTCGTCAAATAAGTTCATCTCATCGATCAATTTTGCTTCACCATAAGCAGGCAAAGGGTAACGATCCAATGCGGGCGCGTGTTGTAGATCAATCAGTTGATTCATCGCTTGCGAATACAATTGATCAACATTATCTTCATCCAAAACTTGAGATAAAACGGTGTCGCCGAAATCCTCAAGAATCATGAAGCCTTGTACAACATCGCTGGCGAGAATATGCGGCACTCGAACTTGATGCTGGTCGAACATCGTGCAAACAGCCAGAAAAGGACGCGTATCTTCGCGCGGTGGTGGCGCATCCATCACAATCAATGTGCGATGAGCACCCACGACCGTCGATTCCGAATCAAGCACCCGTAAACGATAATATCCTCGAAAACTAGCATCCCCAGTCAAGGGTTTAAGGTCAATATTCTCAGTCCCGAGTTGCTCTACAACCCACCCCGTCAATGCAGACAGACGTTCAGATGACATAAAAGGCTAATCCTTGATAAAAAAAGTTGTCCGTTACTAAAAAAATATAAGTTACTTAGGCACAATGATACCGCGAGTGTAGCCGCTCGTCAGATTTTTCTCTATGATGCAGGTTGTCTTATATTTGTTGTAAAGTTTGCCTCTATGCCTACACATTCTGGTAATAACTCAAGTGACCCTTATTCTAATCGTGATGAACAGCGAAAGGCTAAATCTCACTCTAAAACGGATTATCTGAAATTGCGTCGATTTAAACTTCATAATCTCGCTTTCGCGATGGGTTTAGCCTCTGCACTATTGGTAGAGCAATCTGCCTATGCAGAAACAAATTCAGAAAACCCAAACAAAACCCAAAGTGCTCCTGACAATGCCCTTGACGCGCCGTTAAATTTTGGTTTTTATGATCGTCAGCAACTTGCTCAACTTCCAGAAGCACAGCGCATCAAGGTTCCTGTGACTTGTCGTGGAGTGTGGGTTACACCGATACCGATCAATAGCGCGGAGCCCAATATCTCCGTCGATCAGTCGGCGACCAAAACGCGTTCCGATTACGCCTATCACGACCCAAAAGAAGGCTCTGTATTGACGGGGAATGTTCGAATTAGCCAACCGAATCGCTTAATGAGCGCAGATAAGGTCTCCCTGAACCCAGAGCAAACCGTTGCAACAGCGACCGGCAATGTACAAATCGCAAATCCAGGTTTTATCAGCTATGGCGAATCAGGGGTCTATAACCTCGATAGCAAAACAGGCAGTATTAAAAATCCCAAATTCATCGCGGCTGATCGCCAAGCACATGGTGAAGCCCGTGAAGTCATTCGTGAAAATGATCATTTAACACGTATTGTGGATTCAGTATATTCAACTTGTGAGCCTGATACATTGGGTTGGAAGCTCAAATCCCATCAACTGGATCTCAATCAAGAAACGGGTCGTGGGGTTGCACGCGATGCAAAACTCTATATCGGCAAAGTGCCTATTTTCTACACGCCGTATTTCAACTTTCCCATTGATGGCCGCCGCTCAAGTGGTATCTTGATTCCAACAATACGCTATACCTCAAATAACGGTTTAGATCTCGCGGTTCCGTATTACCTGAACCTTGCACCAAACTACGATGCAACGGTTACACCTCGCATCATCACCAATCGCGGTCCTATGATGAGCGGTGAATTTCGCTTTCTAACCGAAAATTTCGGTACCGGCGTGATTAATGGATCTTTCCTGCCAAACGATTCGAAGTATATTGATGAAGCAGGTCGCAAAGACCAAGATCGTAAGGAACTGAGCTTTAAACATGCGATGGTGTTTAACCCGCACTGGAATAGTTTCGTGAATCTTAATTATGTCTCTGACAAAGACTACTTCTCCGATATCGGTCAGGCATTTGTCGGGCCAACCTCCACGCTCACCCAAGAACGATCTGCAACCTTAAACTACAACAATCCTGATTGGGGTTTGAGTGGATATTTGCGTGGACTAGATTATCAGCGTTTAGATGACACCACCATCACAGACATTAACCGCCCTTATGGTCGTATCCAATTACATTTAGACTATGACCAAGGCTCTTTAAATGGTTGGCAACGTTTCGCGACCAATGACACCGGTTATTTTCAACGTGACATTACCGATAATTCTGGTCCAGAAACCAATGGCCTACGTCAATATAATGTCGCAGGGATCAAGTATAACTTTAGAGATGCTGGTGGTTACGCCACTCCTTCGGCATCGGTAAGAACATTATTCTATCAAGACCAAACCGACTATCAAGCAAATAAGCCAGCTACTGGTATCTCTGGCTCGCCCACAGCGGTTGCACCGCAATTTACCTTTGACAGCGGACTTATATTTGAACGCGATGCTGGATCATATTTACAAACATTTGAACCGCGTTTCTTTTATGCTTATTCACCTTATGTGCAAAAGCAAAGTACCTTTCCAGTCTTTGATACCACCTATGCATCAAGTAGTTATAGCCAGCTCTTCAACCCTTCTCGTTTCATTGGATATGACCGCTTAGATGACAATAACTTCGCCACATTAGGTTTTACCAATCGTTTTTATGATGCAAATGGCTTAGAGCGCTTTAGAATTGGTATTGCCGATCGCTTCTATTTCAGTGATCGGAAAACCAGACTGGCACAAACTGATGCGATTGGCACATCAAGCTCGTCGGGGCCTGGCGTTGAAATCGGTGCGGCATGGAATAAAAATCTGACTTTCGATGGTAGTGCACTTTGGACACCCTCTGGGAATCTCTCAACATCATCGACAGCCGTGCACTATGCGACAGATACTGGTAGAGTCACAAGTCTAGGCTATATTTTTAGGCGTAATGTTACAGAAGACAATCAAATTGCCACGCGACAAGCAACGGCTTCTTTTATCCAGCCTGTTTATAATAATTTTCGTGTGATCGGTTCTGTACAGTACGATCTACTCAAGCGTGTCACTCAAGATGCCTTGGTAGGATTTGATTATGATGCGTGTTGTTGGAGCGTTGCATTATTTGGTCGCTCTTATTACAACGATTTTGATGACCCTAAGGTCACTGATGCACATCGCAGCGTGGTCTTACAAATTACATTTAAGGGATTAGCTAGCAATTCCGACAGCAATCTTGCAACCCTGCTTAGGCAGAAAATTTATGGATTCACCCAGGTAGACTCAACGTGGCAAAATCGCTAAAACTATTTAAAATCAATGTTCTTAACCAACATTTTGATCTTTTCAAATCGCAAAATGTCACGAAGCAAACCTTACCGATGCAGGGTTGGTTATCGGCAATGTCTTTAGCGACGGTAGGCATGATGGGTTTACTGCCTTATAGCGCAGTTCATGCTGTTGCTCCAACAGCAGTCGCGGCCCCTTTAGATCATGTTGTCGCCATCGTCGATGACTCCGTTTTGCTTGCCAGTGAAGTCGGGAAATCAATTTATGATGCGAAGCAACAGTTCCTGGCACGTAAGCAAACACCACCAAACGACGAAACCCTGCAAAATGATGTGGTTCGCCAACTTATTTTGCGTAAAATTCAGTTGGGAATCATTGCCCGTAGTGGCGCAAGCGTGGATGACAACACGCTCAATGCAGCGATCGCAAACATCGCTCAGCAGCAAGGTGCGCCGTCCTTAAGTGCATTCCAAACCAAGCTTGATGGGATCAAACCAAATGGCTACGCCGAATTCCGTCAACAAATTCAAGATGATTTAAATATCAATCGACTACAACAACAACGTGTGTCGAGTCGAATCAAAATTACCGATCAAGATGTTGATAACTTTCTCAGCTCACCCCAAAGCCTAGAAGCCTTAAAAACTGAATTTAATTTCACTGTAATTCAAGCGCCATTCAGTGATGAAAAAAATGCGGCTGAGGTCGCAAAAGCAAGCGCAACAGCAGCTGAAGCGCTCAAACAGCTCCAAGCAGGTAAACCGCTTGAAACGGTTGTCACCACGTTAAAACTGCGTGGCGGCAATCAAGGTTTTCGTAAGTCTGATGAGCTTCCTACACCCTTTGTAGAAGCACTATCCAGCCTCAAACGCGGAGAGTTCAGCAAGCCTTTTATCACCTCTGAAGGTGTAGACATTCTGCAACTCAATGATGAGCGCGGGGCAGCAGGGGCAATGGTACATCAATACCATGTTCGCCATATCCTTGCTAAAACCAGCGAAGTTGTCAGCATTGATGAAGCCAAGCTTAAAATTGATGATATTTACTCCAAACTTAAAGCTGGCGCTTCTTTTGAAGATATGGCGAAAGCTTACTCAGATGATCCAGGCTCAGCCCAAAATGGCGGCGATTTGAACTGGGTCTCTACAGGAGAAATGGTTCCTGCGTTTGAAAACGTCATGTTGCATACGCCAGAGGGTCAGTTAAGTAGTCCGTTTCAATCCAATTTCGGCTGGCATATTCTACAAGTTCAAGCCTCCCGCGATCAGGATATGACACAACAATACCGTCGAGAAGTGGCTAAGAAAGCACTTTACGAACGCCAATACCCTGTAGAGCTTGACAACTGGCTGCGTGAAATTCGTGCCGCTGCCTACGTGGATATTCGTGACGGGTCACGCTAAATTGGTATGAATGCCCTCGTTACCTGTCCTAATGCATCTCGAGATTCGACTAGAATCCGAAAAAATGAATTAAGACAGGTAAGCCCCCCTATTCATCTTTAAATTCCCTTAAAATTTCCATTCAGTCCGAACGATGACCGTCATGTCATTTGCAGACTAAGCGGTAAAACCAACATTCGCTTTCCAATAACATACTAAATGGTTAAGTCAGTACATTAATGACCTTTTTTTGATTTATTCGCTTTTTCTTATAGTATTTATTCGTAAATTCATATGCCTTTTACGGACAAAAAAAAGCACTGCGTATACGCAGTGCTGCTTTTTAAGCGTTCGGAACAATAATTAGAAATTATTGTGATCCCCACCCTCATCTTCGCCATCAAACTTGTTTCCTTCAAAACCCGTAGTCTGATTACCTTGACCCACTTGGTTATGGCCATAACCTGTACCAAAACCAGGTTGTGGCTGACCAAAGCCGCCTTGGTTACCAAAGCCGCCCGGTTGAGCTGCGCCAAAACCACGAGGAGCACCACCAAAACCGCCAGCAGGTGCTTGACCTGCAAAACCAGCACCTTGAGCACCAAAACCACTTGGAGCCGCAGGAAAGGCTGCTTGTTGCTCACCCGCTGCTGGACGTGGATTACGCGCAGGAACAACTGTTGAAATTGCATGTTTGTAAACCATTTGGCTTACTGTATTTTTTAGAAGAACAACATATTGATCAAATGATTCAATTTGACCTTGTAGTTTTATTCCATTGACTAAAAAAATTGAAACAGGAATCCGCTCTTTACGCAAAGCGTTTAAAAACGGATCTTGTAGTGTTTGACCTTTTGACATTTATTTCTCCAAAACAAAAAAGCGGCCAATATTAGCTACTAATTAATTTTTTATTAACACAAAACAGGGGGTATAATTTTGAGCCATTCTTTTCAACTACGCAAGTGAAGAAACCCTTCATTGACTGTGTTAAATATTTGAATAGTGTGTGACTCTCGTAACGATCTAATCCACGTGTATTGTCGTTTTGCTAACTGTCGCGTTGCAAACAAAGCGCGATCTTGCATATCTAGTATCTTTTTATTGGAATCCGGAGTCAATCGATATTCTGTTGCTTTGCCAGCATTTCTCTGTCCTATCGATGCCGCATCAAGCTGATCGAGATATTCCCATACTTGACGATAGCCAACTGCCCGCATGGATGGCAACTCCGCATGAAGATAAGGCCGCTTGCGTAGTTCTCGCACCTCATCCATAAATCCAGCTGCCCACATTTGTGCCAGACGCAGTGCAATCCGCTCATGCAAAAGCGCACGATCAGGAACTAACGCGTAAATGGTATATTGATCGCTTGATTGCTGTGTTTCTTGGGCATCGTGAAAGTCACTGATCGCTCGCCCACTGATGCGAAAGACCTCAAGTGCACGCATCACACGCTGACGATCACTGGGTAAAAAACGTTGTGCTGCGCGAGGGTCAACCAAGGCTAACTGCTGATGGATCCACTCCCACCCGTGCTGTTCTGCCTGCGCCGTGATTTCACCGCGCACTTCAGGGTTTGCAGCAGGCATTTCTGCCATCCCCGATAGGAGACTTCGAAAATACAACATCGTACCACCCACCAATAATGGCGTTTTTCCACGTTGCCGAATCTCAGCAATTAATCGCTTAGCGTCCTCTACGAAAGTGGCTGCAGAATACACTTCTTCAGGCTCAATTAAATCGATCAGATGGTGTGGGTATTGTACTAACTCCTGCTGTGTTGGCTTCGCAGTACCGATGTCTAATCCTCGATAAACCAATGCGGAATCAACAGAAACGATTTCATAGCGACCAGTATCATATAACTCGCAGGCCAGTGCAGTTTTTCCACTGGCGGTTGGCCCCATCAAACACACTGTCGGCGGGTGTTCAAAATCCTTAGATGTCATCAATTAATCGCCCCGCGCAAAGAGTTTATCAAGCTGGGATAATGGAAAGGCGCGCCATGTGGGTCGTCCATGATTGCATTGACTCGCAAAGGGTGTTTGTTCCATTTGACGCAGCAGCGCATTCATTTCCGCCAAGCTGAGTTGTCGGTGGGCACGCACTGCGCCATGACAAGCCATGGTGCCTAGAATACGGTCACGCGCGCGGACTAGACCACTATTATTCAATTGGATTGTATCCTGTGGCGCTTGCTCACCCCCTTGTTGTTCAGGTAAATCAATATCTGACAATAACTGCTGAACCAACGTTGTAATATTGCCGCGTGCGAGCAAAGCAGGTACTGCGCGGACGACAACGGTTTGCTCACCTTGACGATCGACCTCTAACCCTAAACGATGCAAGCTAGCTTGGATCTGCTCAGCGCGATGTGCTTGCTGTGACGTCACATCAACCGCAAGTGGAACCAACAACGGCTGGGTGTGCCATTGCCCCGATTGATCGGCGTCCCAAGCGATCTTGAGTTGTTCAAGCAAAATACGTTCGTGAGCCGCATGCATATCGACCATGATAAGCCCATCACGGTTCTGCGCGAGGATATAAATCCCGTGCAACTGAGCCAATGCCAGCCCTAATGGATACTCATCTGCCGTATGCGATGCGATCTCAGCATTCACGTTTGGTTTGAGGACCTCGATATACTGTCCCAGTGATGAGTGCACACTGTGCAGTGAACTCGAACGATTCAACGCATAGTGGTCATTATTAATATCTTGAAAAGAATCACGATAGGTTGGCGCAAACGCCTGACCGATGGGCTCCTGCGGCCTTTGATTCGGATAAGCCGCCTCGATATGATGAAGCCCCAATGCCGATTGCGTTAACTCAGGAGTACGTTGGCTAGGATGCAGCGCATCACTTAATTCCGCAGGTGCAGTTTGAAATTGGGCCAATATTTTCTTAGCATGATGCCGTACAAACTCATGCACTTCCCGCTGCGCCACGAAGCGCACTTCATGTTTGGTCGGATGCACATTGACATCCACACGCTCCGGATCTAACTCGAGAAATAATAAAAAAGCAGGGTGACGATGACCGTGCAATACCGACTCATAAGCCATGCGTAATGCATGGCTAACACTACGATCTTTGACGATACGGCCATTCACATAGAGATACTGTAAATCCGCTTGCCCACGCGCCTCCGCGGGATGACCAAGCCACCCTGCCAAACGCAAGTCTAAGCTTTCTGCATCGATCCAATGTGCCGTATCCGCAAAACGTGCACCCAAAATTTTACGTACCCGTTGCAGGCGCAACTCGCCACTATCGGCTATGGGAAGATCTAACTTTTTCTGCTCATTATGAATCAGCACAAAGGCCACATCAAAATGCACCAGTGCCATTCGTTTCAGCACTTCTTCAATATGACTATATTCAGTGCCCACACTTTTGAGGAATTTACGCCGAGCCGGAACATTGAAGAATAAATCACGAACAACCACGCGGCTACCCCGCGCATGGGCAACGGGTTTAGGTAAAATATGATGGCGACTGCTCAAAGACTCATCGAGAGTGAGTGCTATCGCTTCAGAATCAATCGAACTTTCAATACTGACCTCATAGCCCAAGCCATCATGGGTTTGGCTGCTAGACAAGCTAAAACGTGAGATCGCTGCAATTGATGCCAACGCCTCGCCGCGAAATCCCAGCGTCGCAATCGCCGCCAGTTGCTCAGCGGTGGAAATTTTACTGGTCGCGTGTCTTAAAACAGCAAGGGCTAAATCATCAGGATGAATGCCTGAGCCATTATCTTGCACTTCAATCGATGTCGAGCCTCCCTGCTGTACACGGACCTCAATGCGTGTCGCACCCGCATCCAGTGCATTTTCAACCAACTCTTTGACCACGGATGCAGGTCGTTCAACCACTTCACCAGCCGCAATTTGATTGGCCAGCGCTGCAGGGAGCTGTTGAATACGTGCAGAAACAGGAGATGCTGCGGAAATAGAATCAGTCATGATACGAATCTTCATGGCGATCTAAAGAATGATTTTGCTTAATCTGTAAAGCCTTGGATTTTTCTTTTAAATCCTGCAGTGCCGCTAAACCTCGCGGTGTACCCGCACTGAGACTTAAGCGACGTGTCATCTCATCATCAGCAACCGTCAACACTAGTGATAGATCCGCATGGGGAATGACGGGCTCACCCTTTTGCGGCCATTCAATCAATAACAGCGCATTTTCATTTTCAACATAATCGCGGATACCCATCAGCTCAAGCTCAAAGGGATCATCCAGGCGATATAGATCAAAATGATAAATCTGCTGATCGTTGACCTCATAAGGTTCAACCAAGGTATAAGTAGGACTTTTAACAGATCCTTGATGGCCTTTGGCATGCAACCATGCACGTGTCAATGTTGTCTTACCCGCCCCTAGACCGCCAACCAAATAGACAACACCCGCAGGAAATGCATCTGCTAGCGCCGCAGCAAAATGAGCGGTTGCATGCTCATCCACGAACTCAACATGCAGCGTTGCCCGCTCAAGTCCAAGTTGTGAAGCATCGATAGGGTTAGTCATACAGAAGCCGTCAATTCAACATCAAAAGAATAAGCCGCTAATAATAGCATGTCGTCATTTTTCACCTGAGCAAAATACGTATATTTATTCGAAATATCAGGACAACCATCTGTTATGAGCTCCTCTAAACAACCAAGGCCAAAACCACAAACAACCATACTGCGCGCCCTACCCATGCATTATTTAAAAAGGCTTTAAAGGTATGAGCAGGCAATCGGTCTCTTGTGCTCAGGAACTGGAGAACAAACAAGATGAAGGCAATACCTAAACCTAGATATGCGATCAAACTCAGCTTCAGTAAAGCAAAAACAATCGCCATCAAAACCATAAATAATCCTTGCAGGATGCCAATGATCAATAAGTCGTACTGACCAAAAAGGATCGCTGTAGACTTCACTCCCGCCTTAAGATCATCCGTACGATCAGTCATGGCATATTGCGTATCATAGGCCACGGTCCAGCTTAGATTCGCGATGTACAGCAACCAGCATACTAGGCCTGGCGTTTGACCTTGTGCCACAAAGGCCATCGGAATTGCCCAAGAAAATGCCGCACCTAAGACAAACTGCGGCAAATAGGTCCAGCGCTTCATAAATGGATACAACGTCGCTAAAATTACCGCCCCAAATGACCAATAGAAAGTCTGTAAGGGCAAAAATAATAATAGGCCAGCACTTGCCAACAGCAATATGGCAAACACTACCAGCGCCTCTTTAGAGGTGATTCTGCCACTGGCTAGTGGGCGATTCTTCGTTCGCTCTATTTGTCCATCTACATGGCGATCGGCAAAATCATTGATCGCGCACCCTGCAGAACGCATAAAAATGACCCCCAAGATGAAGATCACGACGATTTTCCAACTTGCCTCATGCTGAAGAGAGGTATGACCTGCCAACCACACTGCCCACAGCGTTGGCCAAAGTAAAAGCTCAATCCCGATTGGACGATCCAGCCGGGTCAGTTGTACATAAGCATAGAATCTTTGCTTAATCGTCAAAGGTTGTGATTGTTGAGCTGGGTTCATGGGGAGTGACCTAAAACTTAAAACAGGAGTGAATCATAACAGGCAAAAAAGAACTAACGGACAGCTGGTTGCTGTAAAGCTTCAATAAATGCGGGGAGAAAGGTTTCTTGGACCAATAAATACTGGCCATGCCATAGATAAGCCGTTCGCCTAGTCCAGCCCTCAGCAACCCTGGCCACTTGTCGTGACTTTAACTGCTTCGCCAGCGGCATTAATTGCACACCGCCACGCTCAAACAGAACCGAGCCAAGTGAACGATTCTTCAGTTTGCGCAAACGACGTCCTGAGCCACGCAAAGTCTTCAGTGGCATTACGCTACGCGCATGAACCCAAGGCTGATCATTATCGCCATACAAGTAAACTTCACGTACCCACGCATATTCCGAAGGTTTCATGCGTAATAACTGCGCTTCGTTTAGCATCGGTTGTTGTAAAGATTGATCAAGGGGTAAGACACGGAACTGACCACCCGCAAAAGCCTTTAATTGCAGCGTCAATGAACCTTGGGCAAGTAGCCAAGGTTTTAACGACGAAAGACTGGTATCCAATTGTCGATGGTGCGTGCTTTTTACAGTGAACCAGCGCTTTGTAAAAAACAGATCACGGCACAACGTTTTTGAATGGTACGCCCTGCTAATGATTCATCCCCACTCTGGCCTGTTGTTTCAGATTAGGCTGTAAAACATAAAATGTCACAACCTTTGAAGTCAGCACTCGCCCATCAGCGGATAATATTTTTGCTTCAAATTGATGCGTTCCACGATCCAACTCACCTGCTGGAATCTGATCACTCGAGGTTTTCCCATCGACCAGCAGTACCAGGCGATCACCATTCTTTAAATCAGGTTTAACTTGCACATTCGCTGAAAATGCATCTGCCAATCGTTGATAGGTTTGATCAGGGACTGGAGAAATGATAGACAATGCATAGTTTTCAGCACGATTGGCAACCTGAGCCGAATCATTGCGTGTCAAGGTTTGCGCTATTTTCTCCGGGCTCAGCGCGGCAACTGTAGATAGCGGCGCCACATTTACCAGCTGTGCCGACTTATCGGGCACATCACTAAAACTCACATTACCATCTGCGTCAACTTTCTTATAAACCGCGGCCCCAGCGTTGCAAGAGCCCATGATAACCGCGGCCGAAACTGCAAGCACAGCGATAAACTGAGGTTTTCCATGACTCCATACCATTTTCATTCCAAGCATCCTGCAGCAATTGATCTAGCTCATTGTAAACCACAAAGCCATTTTGGAAGTATAGATTTTAAGTATCAACGAGATAAAGCGTGTGTTTTTTTAAAAGACCTCTCCCATTTCTCCACCCTTCCAAAATATCAAACACAAAAAAAAGGCCTGCATCATTGCAGGCCTTTTTTATGTTTCAATTCGCGGAGGTCAATTTAAATGACCTCAAACAAATTAGCAGCTGTAATACATTTCAAACTCAACAGGGTGAGTCGTGGTGTTCACGCGACGCACTTCTTCCATTTTGAGTTCGATGTATGCATCAAGCATTGGCTTGGTGAATACGCCGCCTTTCAACAAAAACTCATGATCTTCTTTCAATGCATCAAGCGCCATTTCAAGTGAGTGAGCAACAGTCGGGATCAATGCTTCTTCTTCTGGTGGCAAGTCATACAAGTTTTTGTCTGCTGCAGCACCTGGATGGATCTTGTTTTGGATACCATCAAGACCCGCCATCAACAAAGCTGCGAAAGCCAAGTATGGGTTTGCAACTGGATCAGGGAAGCGTGCTTCGATACGCGCGCCTTTAGGATTCGACACGTATGGAATACGGATAGACGCTGAACGGTTACGTGCAGAGTAAGCCAGCATGATTGGTGCTTCGTAGTGAGGAACCAAACGTTTGTAGCTATTTGTCGCTGGATTGGTGATCGCATTCAATGCACGTGCGTGCTTGATGATACCGCCAATGAAGAACAACGCGCTTTCTGACAAGCCTGCATATTCGTCACCAGAAAAGGTATTTTTACCATTTTTGCTGATTGACATATGCACGTGCATACCAGAACCGTTGTCACCAACGAGTGGCTTAGGCATAAAGGTTGCAGTTTTGCCATGTTCATGTGCAACGTTCAATACGGCGTATTTCAGAACTTGAACTTCGTCAGCTTTACGTACGAGAGTGTTGAATGTCACACCAATTTCAGATTGGCAAGATGCCACTTCATGATGCTGAACTTCAACGCGGCCTTCGCCAAGCATTGCTTCGATCGCTTCACACATTGCAACGCGCAGATCTTGTCCGCTATCAACTGGTGGTACTGGGAAGTAACCGCCTTTGACACGTGGACGATGGCCAGAGTTGCCGCCTTCGTATGAGTTACCAGTTGACCATGCTGCTTCTTCAGCAAAAATCGTGTGGCGCGCGCCAGACATGTCGATGTCCCACTTCACTTCGTCAAATACGAAGAATTCTGGTTCTGGACCAAAATAAGCAGTATCGCCAATACCTGTAGACTTCAGATACTCTTCAGCACGACGTGCGATAGAACGTGGATCACGTTCGTAACCTTGCATGGTTGAAGGCTCGATCACATCACAAGTCACCACAACAGTCGGTGCAGAGAAGAACGGGTCCATAAATGCAGTTTCTGGATCAGGCAGCAGGATCATGTCCGATGCTTCAATACCTTTCCAACCCGCAACCGATGAACCATCAAACATTTTACCGTCTTCGAAAGTGCTCTCATCAACAGTGTGCGCTGGGAAGCTGACATGCTGTTCTTTACCGCGTGTATCGGTAAAGCGGAAGTCCACCCATTCCGCTTCGTTTTCTTTAATCAGTTTGAGAACTTTGTTGCTCATGCTTGCAATGCTCCAGCGTTAGAAAAATTTTAGACCTATGTTCAATTCAGGTATTACCATTGACACGCAAACAACATGGAGGCAAAACCCCTATCCAAGATGCTGCGATATAATAATTCAAACCATTCGATACAGCGGTGTTTACCCTTAAGCAAATGACGTACCAAAAATCTGTGATTTGTCAGATTTATAGTCTATAAAGTCCGTTTACATCAGTACCGCTACGGCTTACAGTATAACGCATCCGTTTAGTTCGTAAATCGAAAAGTACAGACAAAAAAAGAATAACCACGTCCGCCCCAATATAATGCATTCATAACGGTGCAAATCAAACAAAATGCACCATTATAGACCATTGAATGACTTATTGTGCTGTCAATTCCACCTATGGGGAAACATCGACCAATAAAAAAGCTTCAAACCCGATTGAGTGAGAAGCTTTTGTTGTGCTATTTCGCCGCGTAGCGATTCGACATTTTTTCAAGTGAAATCGGATTGATTCGACTTGCATGCCCAGCAGTACCAAACTCTTGATAACGCGCGATACAGACATCACGCATGGCTTTGACGGTTTCGCCAAAGAATTTACGCGGATCAAACTCAGAAGGATGCTCAGCCATAAAGCGACGCATAGCGCCAGTTGATGCAAGACGTAAATCTGTGTCGATATTCACTTTACGGACACCGTACTTGATTGCTTCAACAATCTGCTCGACCGGAACACCGTAGGTTTCTTTGATATCACCACCATGTTCATTGATGATTTGCAACCACTCTTGTGGCACAGAACTTGAGCCGTGCATCACCAAATGGGTATTTGGAATCTTAGCGTGAATTTCTTTAATCCGATCAATGGCCAAAATATCGCCAGTCGGTGGACGCGTAAACTTGTACGCACCATGGCTGGTTCCAATCGCAATCGCTAGCGCATCGACATTGGTATCTGCAACAAATTGAGCCGCTTCTTCAACGGTCGTCAGCAGTTGTGAATGATCGAGCACGCCTTCCGCACCCACACCATCCTCCTCACCCGCAAGGCCCGTCTCAAGGCTACCTAAACAACCTATCTCACCTTCTACTGAAACGCCGCACGCATGAGCAAGCTTAACCACATCACGCGTCACACCAACGTTGTAATCATAATCTTTCGGCGTTTTGCCATCGACACCGAGCGATCCATCCATCATGACTGAGCTAAAGCCCAATTGGATTGAACGTTGGCAAATATCTGGGCTCGTACCATGATCCTGATGCATTACAACAGGAATATGTGGCCACTCTTCGATGGCGGCCAAAATCAAATGACGCAGGAATGGCGCACCCGCATATTTTCGTGCACCGGCACTCGCTTGCACAATCACTGGGGAGTTCGTTTGATCAGCGGCCTCCATAATGGCGCGCATTTGCTCAAGATTATTTACATTGAACGCAGGAACGCCATAGCTATGCTCGGCTGCATGATCAAGCAATTGGCGTAACGAAATAAGTGCCATAACTGAAAACTCTATCTAATAATTAAAAGCTAGCTAATGCTAAATGCTGTGAGAATAAAATCAAGTTGGATTCTAACCTACTTAGCCTAAGTTTGGGATGCGGGTTGACTGAATTTATACAGGGAGTCTTTCGATCCGCATAAAAAAACCTCGCATAAACGCGAGGTTTTTAAATCCAGAGGTAAAGCATCGATGCTTTACCTACCAGAGCCATTAAAAATTAAGAATGTGCTTTAATTTTGTCAGCAGTTGCTTGTGCAGTATCAGCAGTTGCTTGTGCAGCTTTAGCAGCAGCATCTTTTACATCAGCAACAGTTGCGTCTGCAGTTTTTGCAGTAGCATCAGCAGCTTTGTTTGCAGCATCAGCAGTCGCAGTCGCCGCTTGATCAGCACTTGCTGCAACCGCAGAACCTGCAGCAGCAGTTGCATCAGCAGCTGAAGCAACACCTGAAGCAGCAGCATCAGCAGTTGCAGCTACGCCTGAAGCAGCAGAATCAGCAGCTTCTTTAGCTTTATTACATGCAGTCAGTGCCAATGGAAGAGCCAATAGAGCTGCAATTAGAATAGAATTTTTCATAGCGATGTCCTGTATAGATATAAAATTAAGTCAAAACTAGACCTGTCAACAGAGTAGCACAGCACATATGACAAGAAAATTACTCTGTAACAAAAAGTATAAGCTTCGCGACATACGGCTCCACAGGTCGACAATCTAGCTTTTAGGCCTTACTCAGCACACTCTAATAACGCCGCGACAGCAGGCAAGGTCTTCCCTTCAACAAACTCAAGGAAGGCACCGCCACCGGTTGAAATATAGCTAATTTTATCAGCAACATCATATTTATCAATGGCTGCTAACGTATCGCCGCCACCCGCGATTGAAAAGCCGCTACTTGTCGCTATTGCTTGTGCCAGAACTTGCGTACCATGACCAAAAGCATCCACCTCAAAAACACCCACTGGACCATTCCACAAAATGGTTTTTGCCTGCTGAATTAACGTCGCAAACTGTGCAGCTGTATCCGGGCCAATATCGAGAATCATATCTGTATCACTGATTTCAGATACTTTTTTGATCACAGGCTGGCTCTTTGCCACAAAATCCATAAAGTCGCCGCTCAAGAGACTGGCATCGATCACCACGACATCGGTCGGCAGTGGAACATTGACTTTAGTGGCGATTGCACGGGCTGTTTCGATCAAATCAGCTTCATATAACGACTTTCCGACATTGTATCCCGCCGCAGCTAAGAACGTATTTGCAATCCCACCGCCAACGATGATCTGATCACAAATCCCTGCAAGTGAGGTCAAGACATCCAACTTAGTTGACACCTTAGAACCCGCAACGATTGCCACCATCGGCTTCTCTGGAGATTGCATTGCCCGACCCAAAGCATCCAGTTCAGCCGCTAAAAGCGGACCTGCACATGCCACTTTTGCAAATTTGGCAACCCCTTCGGTTGAGCACTCTGCACGGTGCGCAGTACCAAATGCATCCATCACATAAATATCACAGAGCGCGGCGTATTTTTCAGATAATTCTGCGGCGTTTTTCTTTTCACCTTTATTAAAACGGACGTTTTCTAGTAAAACGACCTGTCCTACTTCGACCTCAACACCATTTAAGTAATCAGTTACCAACTGTACATGTTGTCCTAGTGCTTGGGTGAGATACTCAGCAACCGGCGCCAAAGAATTTTCTGAAGAATGCTCACCTTCGGTAGGTCTCCCCAGATGGGAACAGACAATAACTGCGGCGCCTTGAGCCAATGCTGCTTTAATCGTCGGTAAAGCCGCTCTGAGACGCGCATCACTGGTGATTTGACTATTTTTTACGGGAACATTCAGATCCTCGCGGATGAGTACACGCTTGCCGTTTAAATCTAAATCCGTCATTCGTTTGAAGTTCATACTGCTCATAGTCAAAAAATCTCAGTCAATCGCGATGGGAATGGTATTGTAAAGAAATATAGCACGTTGGGCTACATGACATATTAGACAACTGAGCTACAAGCTTCGATAGAAGTCGTGTATCGTTAAACACAACAAACCCAGAGCGACCTTATGGATCATTTCTTTGCCAACCCCTATGTAGATGTCGCTCTGCGCAGTTTCGCCGTTTACCTATTTATGTTGATAGCGATCCGACTTACAGGAAAAAAAGAGCTTTCTCAGCTCAATACAACCGATGTCGTGTTGATCCTGCTCATCAGCAATGCTGTACAAAACGCAATGGTCGGTACGAATACCAGCCTTTCCAGTGGACTAGTGGCTGCGGCTGGGCTCTTCTTGGCCAATTACACGCTCAAAAAAATTATGTTCAAAAATAAGAAAGTTCGAGACATTATTTCTGAGCACCCTGAAATTCTCATTCATGATGGCATTGTCAATACAGAGAATCTTAATAAACTGGGCATCAATCACGACGAAATTAAAGAAGCGATGCGTGAGCATGGCATCGATAAACTAGCCGATGTGAAATTAGCCATGCTTGAAATAGATGGCAATATTAGTATTATTTCGGGTGAGGATAAGAACCTACAGCAAACCCAACATAAGCGACGCAAAATCCATAAAACATTGGGTAGTCTTAATTAAAAAACTACCCAATATTGATTCAAAAACTTAAAGTCGGTTTATAGCCAAAACTGAATCGCTTCAACCTGCTGGCGCATGATAAAGCAAGAAAAGCTTGGTGAGATTATCAGGAATCTCTTCAGCCATTTCTTCCATGAGATCGGGATTTTTACGTACGGTTTCCAGATCAGGCTCACCTTCTATACCACTAAAGACCATCATCGGAAGGGTGAGCATAATCACATCTTCTTCTTCATCCGCTTGTTCAAACCAAGCCTCATCATTGAGGAACAAGGCATCAACAAATCCAACTGCCCAGTCACCCAAACTTGAATCGACAGAAATTTCTTCGATTTCAACAGGGAACCCAACATCTTCTTCATTGAGTAACGTTTGTAGAATGTCAGCACGCCACAATTCGACTTGCTCTAATATTTCACTCGGGACATCTTTTTCGTGTTCATCAAATAAATGCTTACGCCAGTCTTTAAGATCTGGACCGACCACAGTTGCACACAAGAAACCGTGCGTGGCCGCAAAATCCAGACCAAACTCGTTGCCTTCGCCATCTAAGTAGTCAACCAGCAGATCTAAATCAAGTTCAGGGATCGCCATGAGACACACTCCATTGCATTATAAGATTGCGATACTTTAACAAATTTGACGCCTCTTCGGCGGAATAAAGCAGATTGTTTTGAACAACAAGCATACTTAAAGTTGCTAATCGACGCCGATAACGACAATAAAGCCTCCCGCTCCATTTTTTTGCATAAAAAAAACGACAAGGTGGTCATCTCGTCGCTCTTGTAGCATCCATGGAGTGATAGAAATAATTAATCATCTTCCAAGTCAAAATCATATTCTTTAAGATGACTTTGCAGGCGTTTTTCTTGCAAAATATCGTCAATTAAGCGGCGTTTAAGTAAAGAAGCCTTGCTGTTAGAACTAGACCTACTCGTCTCACTTACAGCCAAACTTTCTGTTTCTAAAAATGCTTCATCGAGTTCAAACTCTTGACTACCGGCACTACTCATCACGCTCTCCCTGGGCAAAAATCTTTGACAACAAAGAATCTCTTGAGACTATATATATACTTAATATTTCAAAAAGATGACATTGTCAATGAGACACTCAGAAGCGAAACAAAAGTTAACACAATAATAGACCAATATTAATTCATTTTCTTCAAAAAATAAATGTTAACTATATGATATATATTATATTAAGTATTGAATTGCAGAATAGCCAGATACCTATACATTATTTAAGAGCTAAGTACTTTAAAACAGATTAACTACACGATAATACACAGATCATGCGTTTCACTTTATTTGACACACTGTTTATCCATTGAATTAAACAATAATTTTGATTGATCTTTTTATGGTTAGAAACATTATGTCTCGCTACAGAATACTGATCTTTTGTTTTTATGTTTTAGTCACTCGTCATTCTTGGGCTACAGACGAGACCTCCCCACAAGCCCCCATGACTCGCCCAATCTATATCGAACCGGCACCAACGGAAGACAATACCATCCCCACTTTCGTTGATCATCTTGAGCTCTTAAGGGTTGAAGAGACTCGCTACTCGAACTCAGCGTTATCAGCAAACGAAACCAAGAATACATCACTAAAAATCCTAGTGAACAATCGAGGCGAAGTCATTCAATCAGAAGTTACGAAATCATCGGGTGTCGAAGAACTTGATAACGCCGCCTTGAAGGCGATCACAAAGACAACTTTTCTACCCTATATCGACAAAAGTACAGGGCAGCCCACTCACGTCTATACAAATTTTGTCTATACGTTCAAGCAACAACAAGTCACAGCAGATACAAAGTCGGATCAGCCCAAACAAAAACACAGGGGTGCTGGAAAGAAATCTGAAGAGAATAGGTAGACCATTAACTTTTTTGGACACAACGAAAAAAAAGCCTACACATCATGGATGCTAGGCTTTTTATAAATATCTACTAGGAATATATGGGGTGGCTAAAGGGACTCGAACCCTCGACAACCGAGATCACAACCCGGGG
>CAYJTU010000031.1:0-12826 GCA_964373105.1 uncultured Moraxellaceae bacterium
GATATAGTTCACAATCGCAGAGACTTCACTATAGGGGTTGAGTTGTAGTGGAAATACATAGGGGAAAACACTGCCATCGGTCGAGTCAGTACGACCATGATTGATGGTAATCAGCGGAATCTTATCTGCTGTTGAGCGCTCAAGCGTTGCATACGCAATACCCACAGAGAGTGGATTTGTGGCTGCAGTTGGTGCGCCATTCAGGCCTTTTTTCAGACGTTCATAGCACTCTACGCCTTTTTCAACCACGTACTCTGTCTCACACTCTGACCAGGTCAGCTTGACGCCGTTCACGCCCCCATGTGCATTAACATCTTGTAAGTAATCAATGAATCCTCCGAAAAAGCCACTACCGCCAGCGGCATACGGACCGACGCGATAGCTTTGCAGCGGGAAATATTGTTCGTTGGCTGCGTGTGCGGCCTGACCTGCGAATAACCCCACCGCAACGGTGAGTGCGGTCAAAGGTAAACGTGAAAATAACATTGTAGTCTCCTGATAAATAAAGAAAGTTAAGATTGACGTTGAGTAGCTTGGTGTTGATTGTTATGAGTAAAGCCTTAGTAACGCAGCGGCCATAGCTTGAGACGTTCCCTAAGACGTCGCCAAAGCCGAGCCAGACCATCAGGCTCTTTGATCAGGAAAAAAATGATCAAAGCGCCAAAAATGATTTTTTGTAGATTCTGTAATAAGGCTTGATCGGCACCTTGTCCGAAGAGTGCGGTGCTGCCTAAACTTAAAACGATCGGCAGCAATACAATGAATGCGGCCCCCAAGAAACCGCCCGAAATACTGCCCAGACCACCGATAATGATGATGAACAAAATTTGAAAAGAACGGCTGAGATCAAAGCCATCCGGCTCAACCGTCCCAAGGTAGGCAAATGCCCAAAGCGCACCAGCAATGCCGAGATAAAAGGAACTGATTGCAAACGCCAGTAACTTAGTGCGTAAGATGGGAATACCGATACTCGCGGCAGCGGTATCCATGTCGCGTACCGCCATCCAATTACGCCCGAGTGGACTATGGATCAAACGATGTGCGGCAAAGCCAAGTAGCGTGACGATAGCCAGTGTTAAAAGGTATCGACCCGAGGGGCTATTGAAGTCTTGTCCTAAGACTTCAAGTTTTGGAGCGCTAATCACCCCAGAGGCACTGTTATTGGAGAACCAACCGTATTGGGTGAGCAGCCAAGGCACAAAGAACTGTGCAGCAAGGGTTGATACGATCAGATAGAAGCCTTTGATTCGAAGGCTAGGTAACCCAATCAGCACCCCAAAGAGTGCTGCGACGACACCGCCTAGAAAGAAGCTCAAAAGCAGCGAGATGCCGGGAGCTCGCAATTGAAAGTTATAGGCAGCAAATGCACCAACCGCCATGAATGCTGCAGAGCCAAGGGATAATTGCCCTGTGTAACCCGTCAGGATATTGAGACCTAGCCCTGCAAGACCAAGTACCAAAAAAGGCACGAGGATGGCGCTGAACCAATAATCCGTACCGATATAAGGCACGACTATAAAGGCAAAGGCTAATACCCCCCAAAACAGCCAACGATCTTGTTTGAGGCGGAATAAACCACGCTCTGACCGATAATCGGTGCTGATTTGCCGTGCTTGGCTAAAGAAAATCATGATTTAGACCCTCGCTACCGTTTTTTCGCCAAACAAGCCTGTGGGCCTGATGAGCAGAAAAAGCACCGCAAGGGCATAAGGAAACCAATTCTCTAGGCCCCCGCCGATGATGCCGCCCAGATAGATTTCCGCGAGTTTCTCTGATGCGCCGATAATGAGACCACCGATAATCGCGCCGCTGATTGAGGTGAATCCACCGATGATGAGCACGGGGAGTGCTTTAAGCACAATCAGGGATAATGAGAACTGCACCCCTAAACGTGCCCCCCAAAGTAAGCCTGCAACCAGCGCAACAAAGCCTGCGACGGTCCATACGATGATCCAAATATGATTGAGTCGTATCCCAATCGATTGTGCCGCGAGCGGATCGTCTGCAACCGCGCGCAGAGATAAACCAAAACGTGTTTTGCTAAATAACAATGACAACGTCACTACCAGTATTCCTGCAACGCCAGCGGAAAAAAGATCAAGCTTGCTGATCAGAATGCCAAAGAGCTTTATCGGTTCATCAGAGATTCCGAGCTCCAGACCATGTACTTGTGTACCCCATACCGTTTGGGCGAGCCCCTCAATGATGTAACTTAATCCGAGAGTCGCCATGAATAGCGTGATCACGGAGCGGTTAATCAAATGACGTAATACAAAGCGTTCAATCAACACCGCAAGGGCAAAGAGCACCATCAAGGTGATGGCAAAGGCTTGCCAAAATGCAAAGCCACGCTCAACCAAATTGACAAAGGTCAGCGCAGAAAAAAGTACTAAGGCACCTTGCGCAAAGTTAAAGACACCAGAAGCACGGTAGATCAACACAAAGCCGATCGCCACCAAGGAGTACATGACCCCTGCAAGCAAGCCTCCGACCAATACCTCTATAAAGAAATTCATAACACTCTCAAAACAATTGGGTTAACGTCTAAAAACAGATGTTTCATAATCAGTGTTTAGTTGGTGATGGCTGGTGTTCGATTGGACTTTGGCCCAAGTAAGCGGCCAATACCTCGGGGTTTTTGCGAATTTCATCGGCTGTGCCATCACCGATTTTGCGACCATAATCCAGAACGATGATGTGATCTGAGAGCTCCATCACGACCCCAACGTCATGCTCGATAATCACGACCGTAGTGCCAAACTCACGATTGACATCACGGATCAAGCGCACCATGTTTTGTTTCTCATCACTGTTCATCCCAGCCATCGGTTCGTCGAGGAGCAGTAAACGAGGTTCTGCTGCGAGTGCGCGTGCGAGTTCGACGCGTTTTTGCAGGCCATAGGGGAGGGTACTGACGATGCTATGACGCCAGGGCTCAAGGTGTAAGAAGGCGATGATCTTTTCAGCGCGCTTGCGCTGTGCATCTGCTTCGCGCTTTGCTCTTGGGAGGTGGAGCAGATATTCAGGCCAAGTCGCTTTGATTTTGAGTGTGCGGCCCGTAAGAACGTTGTCCAGTACACTCATTTTTTTAAACAATGCTAGGTTTTGAAATGTACGTGCAATCCCGAGTTTGGCGGCTAATTGCGGACGATGTCGTTTGATCGTGATGCCTGCAAGCGTGATGCTTCCTGCATGGGGCTGATAAATGCCATTGATAATATTGAGCAGCGAACTCTTTCCTGCACCGTTTGGACCGATCAGCGAGCAAATTTCTCCACTTACTACGGTGATATTTAAGTCCTGAATGACTTGAAGTCCACCGAAGGCCAGTGAGATTCCTTCAAGTTTTAATAGGGGCGGCGTATGTGTCACGTCATCATCTCAACAAAGGATTGCTTGGATTGGGTTCGGATGGTTGCTGTTTTTTTTGCTGTTCAGGCGTTGCAGGCTGAATTGCGGATTCTTGCTGTGGACGAGGCTGCGTGGCTCCTGTAGCGGAGAGTCTTTTTATCCGAATGCCGAGACTGGCATAAAAGTCAACATGTGCTTTTGCCAGTGGCTCGCCAATCAATAGTGCAGTACGCAGATGAACAAAGCCCAAGTTCTCGCGCAGGACCCGCCGGATGAGGCGTGTGAATACCCAAGCCAGCGGATTCAGTGTCTCTTTATGCCAAGTCCAGTCATAGAAGCGGCGTGTCAGACTGCCAGTAGTCGGTAGTTTTTGTTCAGCAAGATTGGCGACTCGTGCATAGGTTGCATTGGTCCCTAGAACCAGCGTCGGAGAGAGCTCACGACGATCATTGTCTCGGGTCGCAAGATTTTCTGGAAAATTCAAGCGAAAACCTGCAACGAGCCACGGCGCAACTAAATACCTTGCTTGTCCTGCAGTAGCAAAGGCTCTGGCTGCAAGTGCATCTTCTTTATGAGTAAGCTGCGTTTGCTCAATCAGGTGCTTTGCTTCGTTGATCAAGCGTTGATGGCTGAGCTTTTGATGGATCAGGCTGCCTTCGCTGTCGAGTCCATAAAATACAAAAGCCAAGGTATCTGGTTTGATATCAATATCGGTGATGGCTATATCACTGGTGAGGAGCTGTTCTATGGATAATAAGCTGGACAGTTGATAGTCACTGAGTCCTCGAGCGTTGGCATAGAGGATCAGTTGCGGCGAAACCTGACTTTCAATGAGTTGGTCAACTTCGGTCTGACCTTCGCTGAAGATAAACTGTGGATTAATCCCACGTAACAGTGCTTGTAACTCATCATGACTGAGATCAGGATCCAGTGGCAGTACAGTCCCGCCAAGTGATTGTACTGCCAGAGCCAATAATAATGCTTCAACACGGGGACGACTCAGGAGTAGCAGGCTTGAATCACGGCCAAACCCAAGGCTTGCAAGTGCGCCTGCATAGCGCTGTGTCTGGGCAGATAAGTCTTGCCAAGTCCACTCTTGCCAGATGCCCAGACGCTTATGGCGCAGTGCGATCTGGCGAGGGCGCAGAATGACCTGATGCCGCAAAAGCTCTGGAAGTGTTTGCGGCGGCTTCGATGTGGATTCAGGCATTCTGGACTCTCCCTACTCGATATACACGAGTCGTTGCGTTGTGACTGGTTTAAGCGGATTTACGTTGTTCTTCTACAGCTTCCAGCTCACGAATCAGTGGCAAGACATTTTTGCCAAAGTATTCAACTTCTTCGTGGAAGTGCAGGAATGCAGACAGCACCAAATCGACCCCCGCAGCTTTAAGCGCGACAATCCGTTCAGCAATTTGTAGTGGGGTGCCAATCAGGTTGGTTTTGAAGCCATCGTTGTATTGCACCAAGTCTTCAAAACTGGATTTTGCCCAGTTTCCTTCTCCTTCAGGCGAGGACTTTCCTGCTTGTTTAGCCGCATCACCAAAGGCATTGACCGCTTCTGGATCTGCTTTTTCGATAATCTCGGCTAACACTGCACGTGCTTCCTCTTCAGTATCGCGTGCGATGATGAACGCATTGACGCCGACTTTGACACTGTGGTTGTTGGCTGCGGCTTTGGCGCGGATATCTTCCACTTGAGCTTTGATCCCTTCGACGGTATTGCCATTGGTGAAGTACCAGTCAGATACGCGAGAAGCCATATCACGTGCCGCACGTGAGCTACCGCCTTGAAAAATTTCAGGGTGGGGTTTTTGTTGAAGCGGCTTTGGTTTTAGGGTGTAGTTATTAAAGCGATAGAAGTCACCACTGAAGCTGAAATTATCAGTAGTCCAAATGCCTTTGAGCGCACGAATAAATTCTTCTGAACGGCGATAGCGTTCGTCATGCTCCAGCCAGTGCTCACCGATAGCCGTGAACTCACCCTTAAACCAACCACTGACGATGTTGACGGCGATACGACCATTGGTCAGTTGGTCGATGGTGGCAAGTTGCTTGGCTGCAACGGCTGGGTTCCACGGGCCAGGTAGCAGCGCAGCGATCACCTTGAGTTTTTTGGTCGCGGCAAGCAGTGCATGACTAAAGGCAACGGGTTCATGCTGGAAGTCTGCACCATAGCCTGCCGTAAAGCGGATTTGTGAGAGTGCATATTCGAAGCCGTTTTCTTCGGCCAGTTGTGCCAGTTTGATGTTGTAATCAATGTCCCAACTGGTACGTTGTTCGATTTTACTGACGACGAGACCGCCACTGACATTGGGAACCCAGTAGGCGAATTTAATCGGATCGGCTTGCGTGGTGTGTTGAATGCTCATGATGTAATTCCTCTAAATAAATGAAAATGAATAATTAAAGTTGGGCCAGAAAGGGCTGACGGAGTACCGCCTGCTTACGCGGATCAGGCTGTAGCAACCACGGCAAAGCACGATTCACTGCAAGCTCAATGCGGTTTTGCAGCGCATCGTTATTGATTCGATAGTCGGTAAAGTCTTTGTCCGTGCCAAACACACCTATCGGTAGCGTCAATGACTGGAAGAAGCTGAATAGCGGTCGCAGTTGATGGTCAATCACCAAGGCATGACGCTCACTGCCACCCGTTGCCGCCAATAACACTGGGGTATCGATCAAGGACTCATGATCAACAAAATCAAAGAAGTGTTTGAAGAGTCCCGTATATGATCCGCGATACACGGGCGAACCCACGACCAAGAAGTCCGCGCTTTCGATGGCTTGAATTTGGGCATAGATATGCACCGGAAGATCGGTGCGTGATACGACATTGGCGAGTTGCGGTGCGATATCACTTAATTTGATAAATTGCACTTCAATCGGCAGGGCAACGGACAGTTCACTGACGATGGCTTCAACCAATGCATCTGTTTTTGAGGGCTTGTGTAGGGCACCTGACACTGCAACGACTTTAATAGGCTTGCTCATTTTTGTTACTCCGTACAAATTGAAAAATTCAGTTAAAACATTTGAAAATATAAAAAATCGAAATTGCTGACTCCGCAACAATTAGGAATAGAAGGTTGGGCGAGGCGGTTGATCATTGAGATTCCAGTCACCGAGTTCTCGAATCTTGTAGTCAATAGGATCATGGAGGGTGTAAGTCCGTAGGTTGCGCCAGAACCGGTCAAAGCCGAGCTCCGCAGCTGTAGAGCGTGCACCCATGATGTCGAAAATACGGGTCGTGATATCCAAACCACCGCGTCCTGAAACGACTTTTGCGGTGGCAATGGCGATGGCCACTTCTGAGCGTTCAGTTTCGGTCAGGCGTGTATCACGAGCCCATGCACGATCGAGAAGTTCTGCGGCACGATTGTTCAGTGCTCTAGCGGATTCCAGCGTCACCCAGAACTCTCCGCTACGCTCAAGTGCGTATGGATCGTTGGGCTGGCGGTCAGCGGTAGACAGAAGCCAACGACGCGCTTCGGTCTGGGTATATTTCTTCGCTGAGTTAAATGCACCTTCTGCAATACCCAAATACACATTGGAAAGGATCAGTTGGGCAATCAGTGGACGTAGCGTGGCGAAGGTATTGCCCAGCGGGCCAGGATTGACCAGTATTTCATTCTCTTCAACACGCACGCGTTTGAAGTCGGCGCTGCCGCTGTCGGTTTGGCGCTGACCGATATTGCTCCAATCTTCATAGAGAGTAATGCCCGCACGTTGAGTGGGGATTGCAGCAATAACCAAACGATCTAAGCCATCTTGGCGTGCTGAAGCAATCAGCATGTCTGAGTCGAGCGCACCAGAACAGAAGCTTTTTTTGCCAGTAAAGTCTCGCCAGCCTTCATGTTGAACACTGATGGTTCGCGTATCTAAAGGATTGAGGGCATTGCCCCAGAACCAGTTTTGCGAGACAGTTTGTTCAAAGAGGTGTTCCCACTGCTCAGGGCTCCCAAAAAGCCGAACGGTTGCCAGCATCAGGTGTTGAAAGGCATAGACATGGGCCAGTGAGCTATCCGCGCGAGCGATGATACGCACGGTTTCTAACGTTTCAGCCCAACTGCCACCCAAACCACCATATTGAGTAGGGATGCTGAGTGTGAGCAAACTACTATCGCGAATGATGTCACGTTCAGCTTTTGGGGTGCCACCGACGCGATCGCGTTCAATCGCGGTTTGTGCTAACCATTCAGATAGAGATGTCGCGATCAGTATAGGACTATCAGTCACGACAGTAGGTTTCTTGGGTTGGTTAACAGACATGAAATGCTCCACAGCAAAAACGACGATGCTTCGTTGTTATTACTATTGCAGAGAGCGTGCCAGTTTTAATATATTAATTTTATTGAGATTAAAATTTAAGTGTTGCTGTTGCAACAGTGATTCTTGTTGAGGTGGTGTTGCTCTAGCAACACTTTGGTGTTGATGGTGGCTTTTGAGCCTGCTTAATTAAATGTATTGCTTGTGAGTCATCGAATTAAGTTCGGATCGTTAGGAAATTAAAAAGGAGCATGCGATGCTCCTTTTTTTTAATCTTAGATTACATGGTGAATGACACGGGTTTAAAAGATTTGTAGCAATCTAAAATTAATGCGATTGTCTTCTTTAAAGCCATTTTCAACTTTGATATCACGACCATAGGTTAGGATAAATTGCGTTTTTGGGGCAACCCAAAAAGCACTGCCGAGCCAAAATTTACTTTGAGTTGTAGCGTCGTTTTTAATGCCGTTTTGCTTGGTTTCTCCGGCATCCGCATAGGAGATCCCAGCGCGTAGATCTGCTTTAGGACTGAGGAAATAACGTGCATTGGTCTGGATCTGGTAGCCGAGATCCTGCTTTAACGTGCCGCCAACCGCATCAGAGTTATCACCATATAGCGTGACATCACCTGCGACATCCCATGCAATATCAGGGGTGAGGCGTGTCGAATAGGCAACTTGTAGTGTGCCCTTATAGCGATTTTCCCCAAGGTTCAATGCTTTGTTGCGGTCATAGCTGCCGGTCGGTAAATACAGATACGGTGCGATGGCAAAGTAGGTGTGATTGACGGTGTCATTCACCAGCCATGTCGGAATTGCCAGAATTGCATCCCCAAAACCACTGGCTTTGCCAAGGCCACTGGCATCATCTTGACCTTTGAGTTGACCAAAGGGCAACAGGATTTGAGGTAGGGTTAATATCCCGCCGATATCGGTGTAATGCACCAAACGGGCAATACCAATATTAGAGTCTAGTCCATTCTGTCCAGCAACCTTATCGCTGCCGCTATAGAGGCTGCCGCGTTCGGCGTGTTGCAGATAGAGGAGTCCAGCTGTCGTGCCAGCAGGCGCTGTATCGTAATCGCCTGCATCCAGGTCGATGGCTTGAGCCAAGGGTGAAATTGCCGCAGTCAGTGCAAGCAGTGCAATGCCGAGTTGTTTAGTCTTCATCATGATCGTTTGTCCCCAAGACATTCGTAAAAAGTGAGTTACTTTAAAAGTGAAAGATTAAAAAAATGGTTATTCGCCGCCAGCTTCAAACAGTTCGAGCGGCAAGCCAACCTGACCTTTACCAATCCATTCACGTGCGATGTTGTTAGATGGACCCATGCCAATTCCTGCGCGTGCATCACGGAACAGGCGCTCAAGTAGACCGCGTTTGTAGCCATAGCCACCGCTGATATCGAGTGCGAGACGAGCCACTTTATTGGCCACTTCAGCCGCATGCACCTTGAACTCTGTAAGAGGCAGTAGGATTTCTCCTTGAGGGCGTCCAGCGGCTTCAAGCTCATTGAGCTGGCGTGCAAGATCTGCTTGCCATGGACCTAGGCTTGAAACGAGGATTTTGGCTTCACCAATTTGCTGGCGTAGAACCTGATAGTCCGAGAGACTCCGATTGAAGTCCTGATGGGTGGTACGGGTTGCATATTTGACTACTTCTTCAAGTGCTGCCCTAGCAACACCATGCCAAACGGCACCTAAACCGACTAAGTAGACGGGGGAGACACCGTGATAGATAATGTCTTTACCTTGGTTCTCTTCGCCTAAACGATCTTTTTGTGGCACGTTGACGTTTTCGTAGCGTATAGGGCCACTGTGATTGCCATGTACACCCAGTGCTTCCCATACGCCAGATTTGATACCCGGATGCTTACCGTCGGCAATAAAGAATGAGATCTCTGTCGGCCCTTTTGCACCCGGTGTACGGGTTTGTACAAGATAGTAATCCGCCTGACCTGAACTGGTCGTGAAGGATTTTTCGGCATTTAAGAGATAGTCTTCGCCATCGCGCGAGGCTTCGCTGAAGTTGTACCACCAGTGCCCACCCGAGGCCTTCTCACTGGTCGAGTAGGTGCCTACTAGCCCATCGCGTGCGGTCTTGAGCCAGCGGGTCTTTTGATCTTCATTGCCGTAAAGCTGAATGGTTTTAAACGCACCTGAGTGCATCACGTAGACGAGTCCAGTTGAGGCACAAGCATGTCCGATTTCTTCAGACGCAATGGCGAAGGAAACAAAATCGAGCCCTAGTCCGCCATCTTCTTTGGATAGAAAAATACTATTCCAGCCCGCTTCCGCCAATGCATTCAGGTTTTGCCGAGGGTAGGTATAGGTTTCATCGATATGTGCGGCATTTGGGCGAATGGATTCATCGGCCAGTTTGCGAATATCGGCACGTACGCTGTTGTAATCGATCGTCATAGTGATCTCCGGTTTTGCTTAAAGAGTGGGGTGGAATACGGGTCGCTTCAGGGCGAAAACGTTCAGTATTCCATACCTCAGCAATAGAGCAATCGATATGCCAATTTTAAGTATATGTTTTTATTGATTTATTTTTTAGACAAAGGGCGGGTTGCTGATCCGCAGCCAGTAAATTGTTGAAAGGCTGCTGCTCTGGAAGCAAATTGAAAAATGAGGAGTGTTGCTTGGGCAGCAGTTGGATGTTTGTGATCGAAATTTAACCGCAAACTAAGCTATATCGCTTTTGAGTCTTTCTATATCGTTATGTTTTCGTAGTCGATGGCTGTGGGGGTGTTTCTCTAGCAACAGTGCGGGAAGTATTTGGAAACGAATAGATCAAAATCAAATATCGTATTAGCGATATATTCGATATTGAACAAAGGGATTGACCTTAAAATTTTTACCGTTTAGTTTGTTGACAGCATGTCAGTGCTCATCATTTGATGACGTCTTGGCGGTCATCTACGTTGAACAGTACTTAAAAATGAGAAGCTTCATGAGAATATTTCTAATCGTCCTTATCATGGTTACTCTGGGGGCAAGTGCCGAGCCTAGTGTGCTTCATCCTGATCAACTACCAGCCATTACCGTCTCTCCAGGTGTGACGCTCAAAGAACTCACAGGACGTAGTGCGCCAGAGACTGCAAAAAGCGATCTCAATAGCGTTGCTTTATTTCATCTAGCAGCAGGAAAAGCCAGTGCATGGAGTTATAACAAGATCGGCGAGGAGTCTTTTTTTATAGTGAAGGGGCACGGTGAGATTTGGACGGGTAATCTCTCACAACCTGTGAAAGCCGGCTCCTATATTTTGGTCCCGCCAAGCACAGTACGTTCAATCCGTGCTGCTAAGGATGAGGCTTTGGAGTTCTATGCGATTACAGCGCCAGCATGGAGTCAGGAAGATGATGTATTAACTTCTGCGCCTGAAGGGGCACCCAAGTAGAAAGGAATTATTGAGCTAAGCATCATGCAAATTGAAGGTATGGTTATCCGAGAGGCCAGCGACTGCGATATGACACAGTGGGTTGAGTCGCACATAGGGTCGATAAACTGATCGTTGCGATCTTGGTGTTATTGGGTATCCGACTGGTTTTTTGCTTCCCTAGCTAATCATTAAAAAGTAGAGCGCATGTTTGAGATTCAAAACTACGGCAGCTTTATAGCCGCCATCCTCATCTTTCAATTGATCCCTGGACCTGGGACATTTGCGATATTAAATGCAACGTCAAGAAACGGTGTAAGTGCTGGATTTGGCGCTGTGTTCGGGACATTGCTGGGTGACTTTTGCTTCATGGTTGCAGCGATCGTGGGTTTAGCGGCGATCATGCATAGCCATCCCATGATTTTTAAATCATTTCAGTGGTTTGGTGCGTTTTATCTCGCGTGGATGGGGTTTCAACTATTGCGCGCAGAAATTAAAACGGCTGAATCCCGTATAGAGCCCATCAGATCAGCGTGGGTTTACTTTAGACAAGCATTTGCGGTCTGTATGACTAACCCTAAAGCTATTCTCTTTTTTGTCGCTTTTTTTCCACTTTTTCTGAGTCCAGTATCGTCTCGGATGACGTTATGGATCATGATGCTACACGTCACCCTGCTTAGTTTTATATACCAAGGCGGGTTAGTTTTGATCGGCAATCAAATCGCAAGTCGTTTGAAGTCAGTGCCCTCAGCAGGTCACAACGCCAGCAGAATTGCTGGCGTTGTCCTGATTTGTTTCGCGATTAAGCTTGCGCTCAGTAACCTTTGAGATCAGAAAAAAATGCCCGATTCATCAAAAAATGGCGGATGCTCATGAAATGGTTGACTGATTCGATAGTGTTTTACGTGAGCGCCAACTCAATAATGCATAAAGCGCAATCGCAATGAATGTCGCTGTACCGATACCGCCTAAATTGAAATGCCCGATTTGCAGTGCAAAATTACCCGCACCGCAAACCAGCGTGACTGAGGCAACGAGAATATTGCAGTTATCACTAAAGTCGACTTTATTTTGAATCCAAATCCGCGCACCTGCCACTGCAATCAAGCCAAACACCACTATCGCAGTCCCGCCCAAGATTGCGGCTGGGATGGTATGAATGATGGCACCAAACTTAGGAGACAAGCCTAAAAATATTGCCACAAGTGCGGCTGCGACAAAGACGAGGCTTGAGTAGACACGAGTAGCCGCCATGACACCGATGTTTTCAGCATAAGTGGTCATCGCTGTGCCCCCGACAGATCCAGAGAGCGTCGTGGATAGGCCATCGGCAAAAAAAGCTCGGCCAATATAGGGATCGAGATTTTGTCCCGTCATCGCACTAACGGCTTTGATATGGCCGAGATTCTCTGCAACGAGGATGACGGCGACAGGCGCAATCATAATCATCGCGTTGAGATCAAATTCGGGTTTGCTGAATTGCGGAATTCCAAACCAAGCAGCGTGCGCCACTCCAGTAAAATCGATGGGTTGACCCCATCCAAAGCCATTGGTAAAAATGATGTAAATGACATAAGAGAGGATAAGGCCGAGCAAGATGAGCAATCGTTGTACCAGTCCTTTGGTAAAAATAGCGATACTGCAAATTGAGAGGACAGTAATCAAGGCCATAATGGTGTCAAAGTTTGAATCTGATACATTCTTGACGGCGATAGGTGCTAGATTTAACCCAATTGCCATCACCACAGCGCCAGTCACAACGGGTGGCATAAGGCGCTCCACCCAACTCGTACCAACGGCCATGACAACTAGGCCGATCAAAGCGTAA
>CAYJTU010000031.1:12836-25958 GCA_964373105.1 uncultured Moraxellaceae bacterium
TAAAGGAGACCGCAGGCGATCGTGCCGCCTAATGCAATACCCAGATTGGCGTTAGGCCCCTGGCCTGCGTAGCCAGTGACTGCAATGACCGCTCCAATCACAGCGAAACTTGATCCTAAATAACTGGGAACACGTCCACCGACCAGCACAAAAAATAATAGAGTCCCTAAACCTGAGATAAAAATCATTAGATTGGGATCAAATCCCATAAGGAGTGGGGCGAGTACCGTTGCGCCAAACATTGCAAAAGTATGCTGTAAACCCATCAGCAGGGTTTGTGGCCATGGTAGGCGTTCATCGGTCGCGATGACTTGACCTTCTTGATGAGTCTTACGGATGCGCCAATCAGGAAACCATTTTGTTGCCATTCTTTTCTCCAAAAATACGAGCCGTAATAGATTGATTACGTTTTGGCTCATGATGGGGTTTATGCTCAAAGGCGGGTGACGCCTACACACAAAACTGAAATCACTCAAACATTCAGATCAAAAAAAACAGGCGATCAGCCAAATTTAAGTTGATCTTTTCTCTCAAGACCTTCTTCTTTAAAGATCTCGAAAAAATCATCATCTAAACGCACAGTATTTCGAGGAAATATCGATATGCAAATTGGAAAAATGACGTGTAAAGCACATGACGCACTCAAAGCACAAAATTTGAGTCAGAGTGAGCATGGTTTAAATCATAGCGAATTAATCTTGACCAAATGGACTATTTTTTCATCTAAAAACAGTAGTAAACGATACAAAAGATAATGACGGACTCTAAAGCATGAAGGTGTTTAATATTTAAGCGAAAATTGATAAAAATGACAAAAAAATGAACTATTATTTGATCAATGCTGTATAAAAGTGATCGAAAGTGCGCAGTTTATGGCATTATGCATTTTTAAGCTGGGGAGCCTAAATATAATGGACAACGATGCGTTAAATGAATCGCTATCTTCGGTCGCTGCTGTTAAGCCACCGCGTGCGATGACCAAAAAAAAATTAGTAAAGGCAGAAAGTACTGTTCAAGCCGATGGTGCAGAGTCGGCATCTTTATCACCTTCGCGTCGTCAGCGATCTGTTGAATTAAAGACTAAAGCGATTAAGGATTCTGCATTGGCTGTTTTTTCAATGTATGGCTTTCATGGCAGTAGTCTTGAGCAAATTGCTGAGCTGGCGGGTGTTTCCAAAGCAAATTTGTTGTATTACTTCTCGTCTAAAGATGATTTATACCTGTATGTATTAAGAGACATTTTAGCTGTTTGGATGGCACCCTTTGAAGCGCTGTCAGCAGATCAAGATGCGGTGACATCGATTAAAGAATATATCAAACAAAAACTTGAAGTTTCACGTGACTATCCACAAGCGTCGCGTTTGTTCTGTTTAGAGATGATCCAAGGCGCGCCGCTCCTAAAGTCACTGCTTGAAGGCAAGCTGCGTAAGCAAGTCCGAGAAAAAGCCAAAGTGATCAAGGCTTGGAGTGATGCCGGTCAAATTGCACCGATCGACCCATTTCATTTGATATTTACTTTATGGGCAACGACGCAGCACTATGCTGATTTCCATGTGCAAATTGAAGCCATCACGGGCAAAACACTTGACAATGATCGCTTCTTAAAGAGTACCGTGGATAACATTCAAGCCTTAATTATTAATGGCCTACTTCCACGCAGCGAATAGATTTTTTACGCCGATTACAGATAAACAAAAGTCCCGCTCTATAAAGCGGGTCTTTTTTATGTGCAGAATTTAGTGCAGGATCTAGAATTCTTCTTTATTCCGAATTGCATCAGGCAATTCTGCTGAGGTTTTGTTCTCAGCATCATTTTTAGCGGAATCGATTTCAAGTTGTCGTTTTTTTCCGAAAATAACTGTGCCTTCAATCGCAAGCGAGCTTAGACTCTGTTCAAGTGAGTCACTACCGCGTGAGACTTTGACCTTCACCGGCATATTGCGATAGTCGGGCGCTAACCAGACATCCGCTGTCACTGGCGAGCCGCTCGTGCTTGTACCATGAATATGCAATGTTCGAACTTTGCCAACTGGTAGTTTGAGTAGTTCTTCATTAACCAATGCCAAGTGCATGTTGTAGATACCCGTCGCTGCGGTTAATTGTATATCTTGCGGTTTATCATCGTAAGCGAGCGCCATCTGAAAAGCTAAACTCGAAATATCTTGGATATTACTGTTAAAGGGTAATTGTTTGAGATTATTTGGCTTGCCGTAGCTCAAAATGTTGGTGTTGTAGTTAAAGTTAGCAATTCGATTCACATTATTATTGAGCAGGACTTGGAAGCGATCTGGCTTGAGGCCTTGCTCCGAGATTCCTCCTTCACTGATGGCGTGTACTTTAAAGCCGAATGCACTGGCTTTATCAACGATGCTATAGCGTCTGCCTTCCATACGCCACTCACGATTAATATTGATACTGAAACCAAACGCAGTTGTTTTATAGTTTGCTTGAATCTCCACAGGAAAGGATGGCGGCGCATCGGACGGAGTGCTCTGTTTGGTGGCCGTTGTATTGATCGAGCCGGAAGCGGCGAGAGCTGCGATTGCTTGGCCCATATTTGCAGGGGGGGCCGGAACTGATGAAGGCACGACATGAACGGTTGTATTGTCGATCAAGGTATTTTTTTGTAGATCGTAAGTCTGTTCAGCATCTTCCGAATCATCCAAAGATACTGGTTCGCTCGGCGCTTTTGCTGGCGCTGCGATCAGCTTGTCATATAAATCGTAGTCGGGTTTTACAACGGGTTTAGACGTTACTTTCTTCGCAGAGCTCTCAAATGATTTTGCCGCATCTGGATTTTTCTGTGCCTTAGGCTTGGGTGGTATGACGACAGGCTGATCTTGAATGAGTCTGATGGTGATGACATCCGCAGCTTTTTTTGCCTGCGAGGCCGATTCTGGACCGAGGTTAATGCTCACCTTAGGGACTGATTTGGCTTTTTTTCGCGCTAAAACTTGATCTGGTGTTTCAGGGTGAATCAGTTGAGTGATTTTCTCACGTAGCGTATTGAGGATCTCTTGCCATGTCATATCTAAAGTGATTGGTACACCGACAATCAGATGCAGGACGAGAGAAAGTACCAGTGCGATGATGACTAAGAGTTTTCTTCTCGGTGCACGTCTAACGGAAGTCAGCATAAGTCAGTATTTAGATGAGATCTATCAGTGGAGTCTGGTTTAGCAGTGTAGCAAAGGTAAACCATATTTGTGTTGTGTTCATTTAGGCGGCTTTAAGCGTCCTCGTTTGATTTTTATAAGCTGCCCAGCATAATTCGGGCTTGCCTGAGCTCAATCACCGCATCTTCAAGCTCATTGGTCAATTGATATTGCCGACGTCTGATCTCTTTATTTCGGTTTTCAGTGGTTTTCTTGTCGCGTAATTCGCTGCTTAAAGCATTTTGTTCACTCTGCAGTTGATCCATTCTTTGATTAGCTTGATAGATTCGTTGACCCGCTTGCGCAAAGGGGTACACGTTATTTTGCATCACCAGTGGACAGACACTGACATGATTACGACCCGCTAAGGCATCATCCAAAATTCGTTGCGGTTGACAATAGTAACCAAGTCCCTGTGCATATCCAAGACGATAGGCTTGGATATGATTGGCTGTGACGATGACTGCGTTTTTGCGGCAACTATCGACACGATCGCCAATGTTATCTGTCCTGCCTGCATTGCCGTCCTGTTGACCCAGTTTATTCCAGTCAGCGGTTTGGCATTCGCCTAGACTCATAGTTTGGCAACCGGAGAGTAGGGCACTCGATGTAATCGTTAGAAACAGTAGGTGTTGTTGAATGCTCATGATAAAGCTCACTCTTCTTACAAATCCATGTTGTAGAGCAGGTTTGAGACCAACTGCTCGTTGTTGTTATATCGAGTTTATCGTGTACTGATTTTTGCATCAAATAACTGTAATCCTGCTAATGCAAGGCTGGCTTGCAGCAGTAGATCTTTTGGTTTTTCTAATCCGACGCCTTTAATAGACTGATCGCAGCGTAGCAGTAATTCTAACCAACCTGTCGTCTGGGCGCGCTTGATTCGACGCATGGCTTTTTGATAAAGACTTTGGCGGTTGGACCAAATACCTAAAGACTGATAATTTGGATTAGGAGTGTCGAGTAACTGGATAATGAGGCGCATTTCTTTCGAAATAGTCCATAAAATCAGCGAATCAGCTTCACCAGACTCAAATAAATAATCGAGAATTTTGACGGTACGTTCGGCATCACCTAATAGTGCGGCATCTGATAAATCAAATAGGCTATAGCGGGATTGATCAGATAGCGCAGGCAGTAGTTGCTCTATCTCAATCTGATTGTTGGGTTCAGTTAAAAAAGACAAACGAATCAATGCTTGATGTGCTGCCAGGAGATTATTCTCTGTTTGTGAGATGAGTATCTTCCAGGCTTCAGGGGTGAGTTCTACCTGTAATGTCTTTGCTTGATTGGCCAAAAAATCTTGGCGTTCACGATCACTTTGCAATGCCAAGGTAACGACTAACCCATTGGCATCTAATAATTGAAAGAACTTCGTTTTTTGGGCGGCATGATCTTGTTTAGGCATATTGATGATCAGAATGTTATCGCCTGGCGATTGAATGAATCGCTCCAGCGCCACCATGCCCGCTGCATCCGGTTTTTGACTGCCATGAATTTCGAGTGCCATCGTGCTTGAAAACAACGACAGATTATCGAGCTGGCCCAGCGCTTCACGCCAATCTGCAGCATGAGTTAGATCGACCCGTTGGCGTTCAATATTCTGCTCACGCCAATATTTACGACACTGATCCAGCAGACTCTGTGCAAGTAGTGGCTCATCACCATGCATCAGCCAGGCGCCAGAGGCACCGCTGATCCGTTTACTGGCGTTGATATAGTCTGCTTTCATACGGTCATCATCGTGATATTGCCTTTCATCCTTGCATGCAAGTCAATGGGATTTTTTGGGTCCAATTAACTTGCTGCTGGCAATCGACCTGTAGAGACCTGTCGAACGATTTGTCGTGCAGCATCTTGATAAAGCTCAGTTTGCAGCATCGTTGATTGCTGATCCGAAATACTAACGGTATTGCGATTGTATTGATAACTACGACGCGAGGTGACCGTACGAACGACAGAAATCGGCTCTCCTTGCGCGTTTTCGAGGCGGAAATCTGCTTCAACACCAATCTGAATTTCGGTCAAGGATCCGGTTAGCTCTTGGCGAGTTGGTCTAACCGCAAGCACATGTAAACGAGGCGAGCCTGAATCATCCAGTTTTACGCTCAGAGCCGTGAGCTCGGCGCGAATCCAGGCATTAAGTGGCGTACCTTGCGGGACGATCACTTGCAAGTTGCGATAGGCTTCAGGGATCGCAAAATTGCCACTGCCCCGTAGATGAAAACCGCAGGCGCCCAAGAGGATGGCCATCGAACAGATGATAATGACCCGAAGATGGTGTTGAACACTGTGCGTGATCGTCATGGCTTTGCTCATCATGGTTGTATTCATATCCACTGAAGTCGCGAGAACCTAGATTAAGATTCTCGCCGTAAAATATTAATGCTGCTCCGAGTTTGATCGCTGCAACAGATTAGAACGACTACAAAACCAAATTCACCAACCGGTTTTTCACGACAATTTCTTTTTTAGGCGTACTGGTTAGGAACTTCTGAATATCTGGCAGTGCTTTGGCGAGGGCCTTTAATTCTTCATCACCAATATCCAGCGCAACATCGAGCTTACCGCGTAATTTGCCATTGATTTGTACCATAATCGTTTGGCTAGCACGGACTAAAGCAGTGTCATCCACTTGTGGAAACAAAGCTTTTGTGACATCAATATCGAATTTAGACAGCAGGTCTTGCGCGAGATGCGGTGCGAAAGGCGCGAGCATGATCAATAATCCGATGAGTGCTTCACGCTCTACGATCTGATCATTTTGATCTTTCGCTTCAAATTTGCCAATCGCATTGGACAGCTCCATGAGCGCAGCAATGGCGGTATTGAAGGATTGGCGGCGTTCGATATCATCGGCAATTTTCTGGATTGTTTCATGTAACTTTCTGCGTAATTCACGTGTCGCTTCAGACAGGCTGGCCGTTTGATCGAGGGCAACCCCAGACAGATCAACATTGATCGCTTCTAAATGCTGAGTCGTTTGACGAAACACACGCTTTAGAAAGCGATTTGAGCCTTCAACCCCCGCATCCGACCATTCCAATGACTGATCGGGTGGCGCTGCAAACATCATAAAGATGCGTGCAGTATCAGCACCAAATTTATCAATAATGGCTTGCGGGTCGACACCATTATTTTTGGATTTGGACATTTTTTCCATGCCACCAATGATGACGGGCTGTCCGTCTGCGGTGAGTGTGGCCGATAAAATACGACTACGGTCGTCCTTTTCCAGCGTCACATCCGCAGGGTTAATCCATGTTTTCTTACCTGCTGCGTCTTCACGATAGAAGGTATCGGCCAAGACCATACCCTGCGTGAGCAATCGGGTGAATGGCTCATTGCCTTGCACCACACCTTCATCACGCATCAATTTATGGAAGAATCGTGCATAAAGCAGATGCAAAATTGCGTGTTCTACGCCGCCAACGTACTGATCGACAGGCAGCCAACTTTGCGCAGCTTGTGGGTCAACCAAACCACCTTGGTATTCAGGTGATGCGTAGCGTGCGTAGTACCAGCTCGATTCGACAAAAGTGTCCAAGGTATCCGTTTCGCGTTTTGCGGCTTGTCCACAGTTTGGACAGGTCGTCTCGTAGAACGAAGGCATTTTCACTAAAGGGTTACCCGAGCCATCAGGCACAACATCGGTTGGCAATATCACCGGCAACTGGTCTTCTGGCACTGGAACTTGACCGCAAGCATCGCAGTTAATCATTGGGATCGGGCAGCCCCAATAGCGCTGACGCGATACACCCCAGTCCCGCAGGCGAAATTGAACACGACCCTTGGCTTGGGCTGACGGTTCAAGCTTTTCAAGGAGTCTGGCAAATGCGCCATCAAAGTCTAAACCATCCAAATCACCGGAATTGATTAATGTACCACGCTCTGTGTAAGCAACGTTTGCTGTGTCAAAGTCATCAGGCGCTTGAATCACTTGCTTGATAGGCAGGCCGTATTTTTGAGCAAATTCAAAATCACGTTCATCATGAGCAGGAACAGCCATGACAGCACCTGAACCATAGCTCATCAGTACATAGTTTGCGACCCAAACAGGGATGTCCTCGCCAGTAATAGGGTGCTGAACAAACAAACCTGTGGCCATGCCTTTCTTTTCAGCGGTTGCAACATCTGCTTCAGCCACGGAGCCCATACGACATTCGTCATTAAAGGCTTTCAGCGCGGGATTGTTTTCAGCAGCCTGAATGGCAAGAGGATGCTCGGCCGCGACGGCGACATAGGTCACACCCATAAAGGTATCTGGACGGGTGGTATATACCGTCAAATCGCCATAGGCAGATGGGAAGGTTAGGTCCATCCCAGTCGAACGCCCGATCCAGTTTTTTTGCATGGCAACCACTTGTGGTGGCCAGTCCATCAGTGTGTCTAAATCATCGAGCAGTTCTTGCGCATAATCGGTAATACGGAAGTAGTACATTGGAATATCGCGTTTTTCGACAAGCGCCCCTGAACGCCAGCCGCGACCATCAATGACTTGTTCGTTGGCAAGGACAGTCTGATCAATCGGATCCCAATTGACGGTAGAGAGTTTGCGGTAGATGAGGCCTTTTTTATAAAGCTGAACAAACAGCCATTGCTCCCAGCGGTAGTACTCTGGCGTACAGGTCGCAATCTCTCGATTCCAGTCTACCGATAGACCCAGTGACTTAAGCTGATTACGCATGTAATCGATATTTTCAAAGGTCCATTTTGCAGGGGCCACTTGATGTGCAATCGCAGCGTTTTCAGCGGGAAGGCCGAAAGCATCCCAGCCCATGGGCTGCATGACATTATCGCCCTTCAAGCGATAAAAACGACTGATCACATCGCCAATGGTGTAATTGCGAACGTGCCCCATGTGTAGCTTCCCTGATGGGTAGGGAAACATGGAGAGGATATAGCGGTTCTTTTTGCTTTGATCCGGAGTGTTGCTTACTGCAAAGGACTGGCGTGTCTGCCAATCAGCTTGAATACGCGGCTCAATCTCGCTGGGTTGATACTCAAGAGGTGTCCCTGATGTGAGGGGCTTAATATTTTGGTTTGGGTTCAACACGGTATCAGTCATGGTACAAAAAGCTATGTCAAAAAGATATTTGCCATAGCATAGCCGATACCATGCCGAGATTGGGAGTTGCTAAGACTGGATTCGCATTTTTTTTACGCATCAAAGCGTTTTTTAAGGCTGACTTGCAAACCAAGCTTCAATAAAGAGTCCTCCTCAAATCACGCCTATTATTTCGGGCAGTCATTTTGTATTTGAGCAGTTTGTTGTTGTATCTGACTGGCTTTTTGTTCCTCTGTTAAATAAACGCGTTCGCCATCGGCACCATAAGTACGTAAACGCTGCCCACTTTGCAGTTGCGTGAGTGCAGCTTTTAATTGTACACATGCCGCACTATTTTTTTGGCGTCTTTCCGCATCAGCCACGCTATCCGCTTTTAACTTTGCCGACACTTTTTCATCCGCTGCCACCACTTTTTGGTTTACCAGCGATTGTTCAGAAAGTTTTTTGATTTCAGTGGCGCTATCAGTAGGCACGCGCGTATTGATATCTAGTTTCTTCGTGGCCTTCTGGGGCGGTGGGGTTTGCGTGTAGTGGGTAGAACCTTGTTCATCGGTCCATTTATAGAAGGGTTGGGCATAGCTGGCCCCTATGCTTGCAAGTAAAACAACCGTGGGGATGAGTGGAGTAATCCATTTGTTCATGCGCTATTCCTTGCCTTGACTAAGTTCTTAAATGAGACGTTGAGTTGCTAATTAAAAACATGTTGATTCATATTGCCATTATTTTGCGGGTGGAGCACCCTCTAGTTTGGGAGCCTCTAGTACCGCAGATGTACTTGGCGTCTTATCGACTGTGGGATTCGTCGGCTGAGCAGTTCCAATGCTTACAGTAGCAGCGGCAGCTTCTGCTTTAGCCACAGTAGAGTTTGCTGCAGAATTGACCACTGTATTTGCAGTAGGACTTGGAGGGGTGATGTGGCGACTAACAGAGACTGTTTTAAATTTCTTTTTATTACATCCAGTTTCTGGTGCCAGTGTATAACTCACAGAACCTGAGCTATCTACTGATTTACAGTATTGTTCAGCATGGACCACGCTAATCGAGGTTACACAAAGACCCAAGGTGAAAACGAACATCGAAATAAGCTGAGAGATCCGTCCATGGCTCACTTTATCAAAGCCAATTTTATTAAATAGTGTGAATTCGTGCACTTAAAACACTCCTTTGATCGTGTGCGTAGATATATTAGCCAGAATTAAAGCATATTTTCACCTAAAGATGTCTTGATTTTTATAATTGTTTTGGTGGCTAGCTCTTGACTGTGGTGGTTAAATTGCCGAAAATACGTGACTGATTTTTAGATCAGTTATTAGACATCTATGCCGCCCACCCTTTGGCGAGGATGTCTTTTAACTTTGGCGAACATCCGCTCTATCGCGAGCCGCTGTTGATGCTTGGGGCATTCTCATCCGAATGCGCTGTATGTCCTATTCTGGTCACACTTACCAGCGTACGACTTTCTGCTCTGCCGTCAAAATTCTGCTCGTCTATGGGCTTTTATATATAATTGTCTGGATTGCATACCGCTTTCTGGGCTGATGTTGTTTTTCTATTGCTTTGTTGTCAGATACAGCATCGATAGAATCACAACGAATTGTTCGTCATGAGTACGACTAGGGTGAGTTAAATTGGAACATACTTCAGAAAAGCAGACTGCTGCAGATACGCGCAGTACCGATAAGAAAACAGAGTTACTCTCTGGCGGCGATATGCTGATCCGCGCACTGGCTGATGAAGGCGTTGAATACGTCTTTGGTTATCCAGGCGGTGCTGTACTGCATATTTACGATGCGATGTTTCGCCAAGACAAAGTCCAGCATATTCTCGTGCGTCACGAGCAAGCTGCGGGTCATATGGCCGATGCCTATTCGCGTTCAACCGGTAAAACTGGTGTGGTTCTTGTTACTTCAGGTCCAGGTGCGACCAATACTGTGACCGCGATTGCAACAGCCTATATGGATTCGATTCCTATGGTTGTCATTTCAGGTCAGGTCCCTTCGCATCTAATCGGTGAAGACGCTTTCCAAGAAACCGATATGATCGGTGTTTCTCGTCCAATCGTGAAGCATAGCTTCCAAGTTCGTCACGCCAGCGAAATTCCGATGATCGTCAAGAAGGCGTTCTACATCGCGGGTAGCGGTCGTCCAGGCCCAGTGGTTATTGATATTCCTAAGGATGTTACAAACCCAGTTGATAAATTCGCATACGAATATCCAGACAAGGTCAAACTGCGCTCATATCTACCGCCTGGTCGTGGACATGCAGGTCAGATCCGTAAAGCGATTGATGAACTCCTTGCTGCAAAACGCCCCATTATTTATGCGGGTGGTGGTGTAGTACAAGGTAATGCCTCACATCATCTGACTGAACTTGCACACCTGTTGAATTATCCAGTCACCAATACCTTGATGGGTTTAGGCGCATTTCCGGGTACCGATCCGCAGTTTGTCGGCATGCTCGGCATGCATGGCACCTATGAAGCCAATATGACGATGCATCACTCCGATGTTATCTTGTGTATTGGTGCGCGCTTCGATGACCGCGTGACCAACAATACGGCAAAATTCTGTCCAGATGCTAAGATCATCCACATTGATATCGACCCAGCCGCGATTTCAAAAACCATCATGGCGCATATCCCGATCGTCGGTGCGGTTGAGCCTGTGCTCGCAGAAATGTTGACTCAGTTGAAACAGCTTGGTGTGAACAAGCCAAATCCAACGGAGATTGGTAACTGGTGGAGTCAAATCAACGAGTGGCGTAAGCGTCATGGTCTACGTTATGACGCACCTGCGGCTGGCGAAATGAAGCCACAGCAAGTCGTTGAGATGCTGCATAAGATTACCAATGGTAAAGCGATCATCACCTCAGACGTCGGCCAACATCAGATGTTTGCTGCGTTATATTACAAATACGATGAACCACGCCAGTGGATCAATTCTGGTGGCCTCGGCACCATGGGCGTAGGCTTGCCTTATGCGATGGGCTGTAAACTTGCATTCCCAGAACGTGATGTTGTTTGTATTACGGGTGAAGGCTCGATTCAGATGAATATCCAAGAGCTATCCACCTGCTTGCAATATAACTTGCCGGTCAAAATTCTGTGCTTGAACAACCGTTCTCTTGGTATGGTCAAGCAGTGGCAAGACATGCAGTACGAAGGTCGTCATTCCAGCTCATACATGGAATCTTTACCTGACTTTGTGAAGTTGGTAGAGGCCTATGGTCATGTCGGTATGAAAATCACTGATCCTGCACAGCTAGAGAGCAAAATGGCAGAAGCCATGGCGATGAAAGACCGTTTGGTTTATATGGATGTATACGTTGATCCGAAAGAGCACGTTTACCCGATGCAAATCGCTCAGCAATCCATGCGCGATATGTGGCTTAGAAAAGGGGAGCGCACATAATGCGTCATATTATTTCTGTATTGGTTGAAAACGAAGCGGGTGCGTTGTCACGTTTAGTCGGTTTGTTTAGTCAACGTGGCTACAACATCGAAACGTTGAACGTGGCACCGACTGAAGATGAGACCTTGTCACGTCTGACGCTGACGACTCATGGCAATGAGCATAAAATTGAGCAAATTACCAAACAGTTGAACAAGCTGATTGAAGTGGTCAAGGTTGTAGACTTGTCTGAAGGCTCACATATCGAGCGCGAATTGATGCTGATCAAGCTCAAAGCAATCGGTGCTGCTCGTGCTGAGATCAAACGTACTGCAGATATCTTCCGTGCACAGATCGTGGATGTCACCCCAACGACCTATACCATTCAAATCGCTGGTGCGACTGATAAGTTAGATGGTTTTATTGAAGCTTTGGCTGAAAACACCATTCTAGAAGTGGTGCGTTCTGGTGTATTAGGTGTTGCGCGCGGTGAGAAAGTACTGAGCGTTTAACCGATTAAGAATAGTCCTTGGAGTCCTTTGTTCGAATAACCCGTCGATCAAAGGTAATGCTTTATAAAAGTTTGCCTCCAAGAAGCGTTTTTAAGGCATGTTATGAGGTTTAAAACCAAAAATTATGCCGATCGTCGCTGCAATTTAGCCGTATAACTGTTAAATTGCGCGCCATAAATTGATACAGCTTTAAAACGAGATCATATCTCGATATTGTTTTTTTAATGAAAGTTGCCTTATTTGTTTTTTTACTGGAGTTTGCTGCATGAACATTTTTTATGATAAAGATTGTGATCTTTCCCTGATTCAAGCAAAAAAAGTCGCCATCATTGGTTATGGTTCACAAGGTCATGCACATGCGCTGAACTTGAAAGATTCTGGTGTAGATGTTGTAGTGGGTTTGCGTGCGGGTTCAACCTCATGGATCAAAGCTGAAAACTCAGGCTTAAAAGTCAGTGAAGTTAAAGAAGCGGTTGCTTCTGCTGATGTTGTTATGATTTTGACTCCAGATGAGTTCCAATCAAAATTGTATCGCGACGAAATCGAGCCAAACCTGAAAAAAGGCGGCACATTGGCGTTTGCACATGGTTTTGCGGTTCATTACAACCAAGTTGTCCCGCGTGCTGACTTAGACGTGATCATGGTTGCACCAAAAGCACCAGGTCACACTGTACGTTCAGAATACGTGCGTGGCGGCGGTGTACCTGATTTGATCGCGATCTACCAAGACGCTTCTGGTAAAGCACGTGATTTAGCCCTTGCTTATGCATCAGGTGTAGGTGGTGGTCGTACTGGTATCATCGAAACGACATTTAAAGACGAAACCGAAACTGACTTGTTCGGTGAACAAGCGGTTCTGTGTGGTGGTGCGGTTGAACTGGTTAAAATGGGCTATGAAACTTTGGTTGAAGCTGGCTATGCACCAGAGATGGCTTATTTCGAATGTCTGCATGAATTGAAATAGATCGTTGATTTGAAGTTCGAAGGCGTTATCTCTG
>CAYJTU010000032.1:0-3884 GCA_964373105.1 uncultured Moraxellaceae bacterium
AGAACGTGGTACGTATAGCCCATGCTGGGAACCGTGAAGCCGTCATCCAACTGCCAGAAACCTTGCGCCCTCCCATTGGCTCAGTGGGTCAAGCCACTCTCTTCGGCAAAGAGGGTATTACTGTTTCGACCAAACTCAGACAACTCTCGGATGCAGCAGATCGGCAAACGCGCACCTTTGAAGCCCGTTATGTGCTTGATGGAGCCTTGTCCAATGCCCCATTGGGCTCTACCGTCACGATTAAGATTCCTGATGCAAATACCGCAGAGCTGGACGGTCTACGAGTGCCTATTGGTGCTCTGTTTGACGCGGGCAAGGGGCCAGGCGTCTGGATTGTCGCAGGTAGGCCAGCGAAGGTTTCTTGGCGTGCAGTTAAGGTCCAACGTTTGGATGATGATAGCGCTTAGATCACTGGATCACTTAAACAAAGCGACCTCGTTGTCGCACTCGGTACGCACTTATTGCGCGAAGGTGAGCAAGTGCGGGTGGCGAATCAAGCCGCTGTAGCATCGGGAGTGGAACAATGAAAGAAGGACGTTTTAATCTGTCCGCACTTGCTGTGCGCGAGCGCTCTATCACATTGTTTTTAATATTCTTGATCTCGTTTGCCGGTCTTATTTCCTTCTTCAAACTTGGACGGGCGGAAGATCCCGCATTCACGGTCAAAGTGATGACCATCATTACGGCTTGGCCAGGCGCTACCGCTCAGGAAATGCAGGATCAAGTCGCCGAGAAGATCGAAAAGCGCATGCAGGAATTGCGCTGGTATGACCGTACCGAGACCTATACCAGACCGGGATTGGCTTTCACCACTTTAACTTTGCTCGATAGCACACCACCCTCAGAAGTGCAGGAGGAGTTTTACCAAGCGAGAAAGAAAGTCAGTGATGAAGTAAATAATCTTCCTTCTGGCGTAATTGGGCCGATGGTCAACGACGAATATGCAGACGTCACCTTTGCCCTATTTGCCCTAAAGGCTAAGGGTGAACCACAGCGTTTACTGGTACGTGACGCGGAGTCGTTACGTCAGCGGTTGCTACATGTACCTGGTGTGAAGAAGGTTAATATCGTTGGTGAGCAGTCCGAGCGCGTATTTGTCGAGTTCTCGCACGACCGCCTCGCAACGCTTGGGGTTAGCCCACAGGAAGTGTTTACCGCGCTCAATAGTCAGAATGTTTTAACACCGGCGGGCTCTGTGGAAACCAAGGGACCGGAGGTGTTTATTCGTCTAGACGGGGCATTTGACGAATTGCAAAAGATCCGCGATACGCCGATCGTGGCGCAAGGTCGCACATTGAAATTATCAGACATTGCCACGGTCAAGCGCGGCTATGAAGATCCAGCAACCTTTATGATTCGCAACGACGGCGAACCAGCCCTACTGCTTGGCATCGTTATGCGCGATGGTTGGAACGGGCTCGACCTCGGCAAGGCCCTAGATAAAGAAGTGGGAACAATTAACGCCGAAATGCCGCAAGGTATGGGGCTAACCAAGGTCACTGACCAATCCGTCAATATCAGTTCGTCAGTCAATGAATTCATGGTCAAGTTCTTCGCCGCGCTGCTGGTGGTCATGGTGGTGTGCTTTGTAAGCATGGGGTGGCGTGTAGGCATCGTGGTAGCTGCAGCTGTACCGCTAACCCTTGCGGCAGTCTTTGTGGTAATGGCCGCAACCGGTAAAAATTTCGACCGCATCACGTTGGGTTCTCTCATTCTTGGGCTGGGCCTGCTTGTAGATGATGCCATCATTGCCATCGAAATGATGGTGGTAAAGATGGAAGAGGGTTACAGCCGTATAGCCGCTTCAGCATATGCTTGGAGCCATACAGCGGCACCAATGCTCTCGGGCACGTTGGTCACGGCTATCGGTTTTATGCCCAATGGCTTCGCTCGTTCCACTGCTGGCGAATACACGAGCAACATGTTCTGGATTGTCGGTATCGCTCTGATCACGTCATGGGTTGTCGCAGTAGTATTTACACCTTATCTGGGTTTCAAACTACTGCCTGATCTAAAAAAGGTCGAAGGCGGTCATGACGCCCTCTACGATACGCCACGCTATAACCGCTTTCGCGAAGTACTGAAGCGCGTGATTGCACGCAAATGGTTAGTCGCAGGTGCAGTAGTCGGCCTTTTCATTGTTGCTGTACTCGGCATGGCCGTTGTCAAGAAACAATTCTTCCCGATCTCCGACCGTCCCGAAGTGCTGGTCGAAGTGCAAATGCCTTATGGCACATCAATTGCTCAGACCAGTGCCACCTCAGCAAAGGTAGAGGCATGGCTAGCTAAACAGAAAGAAGCAAAGATTGTTACAGCCTATGTTGGTCAAGGTGCACCGCGCTTCTATATGGCTATGGGGCCAGAACTGCCCGATCCATCATTTGCAAAGATAGTGGTTCGCACAGACAATCAAGACGAACGTGAGGTGTTGAAAAATCGCTTACGCAAGGTGATCGCCGATGGTCTCGCTCCTGAGGCACGTATACGTGTCACCCAACTCGTATTTGGTCCCTATTCACCGTTTCCTGTTGCCTACCGTGTCTCCGGACCAGATCCAGACAAGCTACGCAAAATTGCGGCTGAAGTGCAACAGGTCATGGACGCCAGTCCAATGATGCGTACAGTTAACAATGATTGGGGTACGCGTACGCCTACGTTGCACTTCACTTTACAGCAGGATCGATTGCAAGCCTTAGGGTTATCTTCAAGCGCGGTGGCACAACAACTACAGTTCTTGCTGAGCGGTGTGCCACTGACTACCGTGCGCGAAGACATTCGCACGGTGCAAGTCATAGCCCGGTCTGCAGGTGATATCCGGCTCGACCCAACCAAGATCGCAGACTTTACGCTGACCAGTGCCAGCGGACAACGCATCCCGTTATCACAGGTGGGCACGGTTGATGTGCGTATGGAAGAACCGATCATACGCCGACGTGACCGGGTACCAACGATCACTGTTCGGGGTGACATCGCCGATGGCTTGCAGCCACCAGATGTATCCAGCGCCATTACTCAACAGCTAAAGCCTATTATGGATAAGCTACCGGGCGGCTACCGCATCGAAGAGGCCGGTTCTATCGAAGAATCAGCCAAAGCGACGAAAGCCATGTTGCCGCTGTTTCCAATCATGCTGGCGGTAACACTGCTCATCATCATCTTTCAGGTGCGCTCGATCTCAGCGATGGTTATGGTCTTCCTGACGAGCCCGCTTGGGCTGATCGGGGTGGTACCTACCCTGATTTTATTCCAGCAACCATTCGGCATTAATGCCCTAGTCGGTCTGATTGCATTGTCGGGCATCCTGATGCGCAACACCCTGATCTTAATCGGACAGATTCACCACAACAAACAGGCGGGATTGGACCCCTTTCATGCAGTTGTCGAGGCAACTGTGCAGCGTGCCAGACCGGTGGTGTTGACCGCACTTGCGGCGATCCTCGCTTTCATCCCTCTGACCCATTCGGTGTTCTGGGGCACGCTTGCGTACACGCTCATCGGCGGCACGTTTGCAGGAACGATTCTAACCCTCGTATTCCTGCCTGCGATGTATTCAATCTGGTTCAAGATCCGGCCCATCCAATCGGACAGCTGATTTTTATATCCCAAGGTATCCGTCCTGAAAAAGGAAGCGTTATGTTAAATTCTAAAGTGGTTGTCGTGACTGGAGTGTCATCAGGTATTGGGCTCGCCACCGCACAAAAGTTGGCCGAGCGCGGTTGACGAGTATTCGGCACCGCTTGCAATATTAAAAAAGCACAGTAAATACTCGGTGTTGTGCTCGTGGAAATGGATATCTGTGATGACGCATCTATGTAGCATGGAATCTAGACCGCCACCTCTCAGGTCGAGCGCATTGACGTGCTTGCTACTAGTGCAGGCGTGAC
>CAYJTU010000032.1:3894-10163 GCA_964373105.1 uncultured Moraxellaceae bacterium
TTTGCTCGACGAGAAACTTTGATTACCGAAGCTCAGTCGCTGTGATTGAGCTCGCCTCATGACGAGGAACACTAAGCGCGCAAACACACGACCAGCTTCCCGCCATTTTTTGCAGGTTAGTATTATTGCTAGACATCAGAATACCTTAACTTGCTCTAAGTCGAGAAAGAATTTTACGACCTTGAATCATATCTTTGATGCTTTTTAGTACATATTGCATAAAAACTTTTAAGGGTGATAAATGAGGGTTTGTTTCTTTCCCTGAACCAATTGCTTTGAATTGTGCCGCATACCAAATGATTTCCATAATGCCTAATTGATCAATCGTGCGAAACCCGGTCTTAATGGGTTTCGTTGCGAATTGAACATTTTCGCCCGCTATTAAGCGTTCAACGACAGCAGTTTCCACTGCCAAAGGTCGTGCAACACCAATCAAATCACAGGCACTACTTTGTAAGGCACTATCCATTCCTGCACGAGTCCGAAAACCACCCGTTACCATCAAGGGCGTATTTACATATTTACGAATTTTTTCAGAAAATTCTAGAAAATATGCTTCACGCACGCTGGTACGGTTCTTTTTATTGACACCCGTCATGGATGGTGTTTCGTAGGTCCCTCCAGATATTTCAATAAAATCAATATTAAGCTTATCAAGTGCTTTAATAACCTCCAAAGAATCTTCTTCAGAAAAACCACCTTTTTGGAAATCCGCTGAATTTAATTTCACACTGACAATAAAGTTCTTATCGGTTTTCTTTCGGATTTCTTTATATGATTCGATTAAGAAGCGCATACGATTTTCAAGTGATCCGCCCCACTGATCTTGTCTTTGATTGTGTAGGGGCGATAAAAATGCACTGACTAAATACCCGTGTGCACCATGTATTTGCACGCCTTCAAAACCTGCTTTTTTACAAATTCGAGCCGATTCACCGAAACGCCGAATTAAATCGAAAATCTCTAGTTCCGTTAACTCGCGAGGGGTAGCAAAAATTGTGGACATTTCTCGACCATATCCAATAGCCGATGGTGCTACGGTTTCTTGATTTAAACCCTTTGGTGCCTGTTTTCCGGCATGTGACAATTGTACGATCTGAATCATACCGTGCTGTTTTCCAATCGCTGCCCAGTGCTGTAGAGCTGGCATATCAGATTCATCTTCAATCACAACAACGTTCGGTTCATTTTTAGCACGCTGGTCAATCATGACATTGCCGGTTATGGCACATGCTAGTCCACCTTTTCCCCAAGTTTCATAGAGTTGAAGTAGTGCGGGTGTCACTTGGCCATGATCATTGGAGAGTGCTTCACTCATTGCACCTTTAATGATTCTATTTTTAAGAGTGAAGCCTTGTAAGTTAATGGATTCTGTAATGTTAATTGTCATAAAAAATATTCCTGTCATATCAATTTATCAGGTAAGTCGTAATCTGAATTGGCTTAAATATCCAAGACGATGTCTGATTTTGCAAAGCTATTGCACAACGTAATCGAGCTATTTTCTTGACTGCTGATTTTGTCATTCATCAGTGTTTGCCCACGGGTTTTCGTACAAACACAGGCTTTACATAGACCGCGTTTACAGCCTGACGGTAAAGACAATCCTGCTTTTTCAGTGGCTTCTAACAAAGTAATCGTACTGTCGATGACAATTTGTCGATTACTTTTGCTCAGCACGATTGTGTACTGCTGTCCATCCGATACTGCACGTTTGATTTCAGGGGTCGTAAAGCTTTCATGGTGGAACTGTTCGGCAGGAACACCTAATTGTGTGAGATATTGCTTGGCTAATTGAATGACGATCGGCGGTGAACAAACAAAATAATTATAAGCAGCGACATCCCCGAGTAACCCCTCTAGCAAATCAGAACTCAGTCGACCTTCGATCATATCGACTGATGCATCCGTGTGTTGATCACAAATAAAATATATTTTGAGTTGTGATCGTTTTGCCAATTTTTTCAATTCAGGTTCAAAAATGACTGATTGGGGGTTACGATTAAAATAGAGCAAGGTTGCTGGCTCATTCGGACTCTCATGAACATGCTTTTCGATCAAGCTCATAATCGGTGTAATACCAACACCGCCAGCAATATAGACAGGTGCTAAGGCAGAATCGTTAGCCACAAAGCCACCGTCATTTTGTGGCAGTCCAATTAGGGTAATTAGATCACCCGCCTTGACGTGATCGTTGATATGGTTCGAGATCAGACCATGATCAACGCGCTTGACGGTAATATTCATCGTTTGTGAATAGTTGGCATCGGAGGTTAAGCTGTATTGGCGGACATAGTCCACGTGATCAATCGTAAACCTCACCGAAAGATAAGCACCGGCTTCCCATATTACCTCTTCCCATCCCTCTGGTTTTTGTAAATGGATCGAAAGGGCTTGCCCATTCGCCTCAATGCGGGTGCTCACTACTTTTGCAGGGACATTATAAAATCTGGGTGCTTTGAAGTAAGTGTAGATATCTGGTGTTTTATATTGAAAACCATTTTTCAATCGCTGAAGCAGCTCTTTGGGTTTATTGAGTAGACTGATTGGATCAACCACTTCTCTGTCGCCAATCGGAGGAGCCCAATCAAACATCGATTTGATGATATGTTTTGTAGAGTCTTCAAATGCAATGATGTTGTAGGGTAGGTCATACTTTGCCAATATGGCTTTGACATCTCCCACAATTTCACGCTGACGATTACACGGTAAATCTGGAAATAAATGATGTTCAAGGTGTGTGGTTAACCCACCGTAAAACACTTCAAAAGCAGGTGGATGAGCAAATGGTACCTCTTGATCTAGAATGTTTTTAAAGTATGTGTTCAACCGATGGCTCGGCGTGAAGTTAGTCGTTCCATAAATTTGGCGAATGAAATATTGTTCCTCGGTCTCATGATCTCCAATGTCGGCGAACAGTTTTACATTCGGGGCATGGTGTTCCAATGCTAAAATGAACGCAACAAGATCCGAACCCAGTGTTGCCCCAAGGTAGTTGCCAAACAGGGTATGCAGAAAGCGGGTTGGTTTCGCAGCTAAAGGTTCTTTTACGTAGTTTTTTAAGGCATGCTTTTTAACCAGCGCAATACTTTTAGTAAAAGTTGCCTTACTCCATACTTTGCGCCCTTGGGTGCGTGCGGCCGATGTTGCAGTAAAGATCGTAAAGGGTAGACTGCTTAAAGTCGCTAATGCAAATAGCACTGGTTGTATGGCATGATGTCCATACCAAGATTGCGATGCGAAAAAACGCATAAAGGAATAGCCGATATCATGGTCCTTTCCTACAATGTTGGTAAACGGATGATGATTTTGATGATGCATCGTTTTCCATTCTTCAGGATCAATCAAAAAGTTCCATTCAAATTTATCTGAATGATATTGACCTGCATTGGGGAGGTGGTTATAGCCACCGTGCATGATGTTGTGCCCCAACTCTGAAAACTCCAGCAAGCTGTGCAACATGTATAAAATCACGCCATGCTTAAATGCATTTTTTGATTCTCCATTTTGCAACAGTTCTAAGCTTCTCGCCTTAATTGCTTTTGAATAAGCATCTATCTTTTCAATATGACGAATATCTTTACTACCAATTTTGGCCTTGGTGCGGGCATAGAGTTCGTGTAGATCATCAACCAGCCCACTTCGATCAATGAACATTGTATTGATTGGAACTGCATTTGTGATTTCAGTATTCAATGTGTTCATAGTCTTTCTCAAAGAGTTGGCAATTGGAAGAAATGATTGAGGATTGGCATGAGTGGGTCAGCTTCGCCCCAATAGTCTTGAGCCTGAGTACCTAGCGCTAGGCGGTTTAGTTCACCCATGAATATATGGGCAATCGCGGCACGAATAAGATCGTGAGAGTGATGTTGTCCTCCACCTGCTTTTATGACCAGCCGCGTGATCAATCCCAACAAGTCTTGGAAAATCTTTTTAAGGGGTTCAACAACGGGTTTTGTCAGTAGCACATGTGCGACCACCGCGGAAGTACCAGGCTCATCCTTTTCGAGTTCACGCAGTGCTAAGGCGATACTACGAATGGTTTCTGCATAATTGTCTTCATTCGCTTGCGCCACGCCTAGAACACGAGCGCTTGCATTATTGACCGCCTGCTCAAAAACAGCATCGAGTAAAACTTTCTTGGATCCAAAGTGATGAAGGATGGCGGTGCGAGTAAGGCCGCATCGTTTTCCGATGTCTTCAAGACGTGCGGCATGACTTTGGTCGGCAAACTCTAAGCGTGCTGCGTTAAGAATTTTTTCAAAGGTGATGATCTCACCTTCAAATTTTCTGGGTCTAGCCATAGCGGATATCGCCTTAATTAATTAACTTACTTTAAAGTACATTAAATTTAAAAATAGAAAAAGTCAATCAATTTTTCAAATGAGGAGTGTTTGGCATGTTGGAAATAGGGCATTCAAATATAAGAAAACAGGTGGAGGGTTGGGCTACTGACAGCAGAGTGGCCAGCCCACACTGTCTTGAGTCAAATGAATACTGGTATAGCCTCTATTCTGCCCAGCACAGCAAGTTACAGGCTGCATGTTCCTATGATCGCAAAAGTGCGTTAGAGTCGGCATCGTGGGGGATTGGTCAAGTGCTCGGCAAGAACTGGAAGTCTTTGGGCTATAGTTCGATTCAAGAGTTCATCAATGCCATGTTTCGAGACGAAGCCGGGCAGTTAGATGCAATGATTCGTTATATCAAAGTGAATAAGTTAGTAGATGATCTTAATCGCCATGACTGGACAGGCTTTGCAAGGGCATACAATGGCCCAAACTTCGCAGTAAATCAGTACGATTTAAAGTTGGTTGCAGCTTATAAATTAGTCAAATAGTCTTTTATTTACATATTTTTCATTAATTAGGTATTTTGAAAATTCGATGCTTCCAAATTTAAAATCTATAAGGATCATAACTAATGGATTTGTGTTTCCTTTAAAGTATTTGGGATCTGGTTTATTTTGAGTAGAAATTACTACTTGTGTTTTGTGTTTTTCATAATTTAGTATCAATGAGTTGGTTATTTTTGGATCAACATGCGAGAAGTATATATATAAGATTTAATGTTTTATTGTAAATAACATCTAAATCATTTATCGCTTCTTTCAGGGAAATAGTACTTTCTAGAGATGACTCCAGATTTAACAGTGGTGTTAAAGAGTATTTAGAGTATTTCCCTATAACATCTATTATTTTCAAAGTTAATTCGCTATTGGCGTATAATAGCTCTTCTTTTTTTAAATAAAATTTTCAGCAGACTTGATTTGTTGATCATGTGAGTGATCAATCCTTTGTCTTCTATCTAATTCCTTTTGTGTACGTCTCAAAATATATATTGCTACAGCTACGCCCAAAAGAGTAGCACTTGGCTGTATCAGCATTGTCCATTCAAATGTGTTTGCACGTTCGATAACTGTGTGTGTAATGGTTGTAGCCACTATAAAATCCTTATCAATGAGAATAGGACATAGATCAGCGGTTCGTAATTGGCGCACATGAGAGATGGCCTAGAATAGAAAAGGTATTTGTAAATTATTTTTCTAATTTCTGCAAATCCTGTCAAAAGCCTGTCAGGACGCTAGTGTATTTTATTATGTTATTGATACTGCATTGATAAATATGGTCGGGACGGAAGGATTCGAACCTTCGACCTCTTACACCCCATACTTAGACGCTATTAAAAGTAAGTAGTTGTATTTTAAATGAAAAGTAGCTAAGTTTTTGTTCAACAATTAGTGCGTAAAGTGAAAATGCAACATATGATAAATCAAGAACTTGGGAAGGGGTTTTGACATAGATTTTTGCCATAAAAAAGCCAGCATTTAGCTGGCATTAAATTTGTTTGCTAATGGCTAAAACGGTAATTTTAGTCCAGCTTCAACATTATTCCAGACCACGGTTGCGTGACCATCTGCGTATACTTTCGTCGTTTTTTTATCCGAATGGCCGAGCAATTTTTGTGGGTCACTACCCAGTTGTTTATACAAGTGACTCGATAAAGCGCGGATCTCATGAAAGCCCGGCTGCTGTTCATCAGTATATTTAGGGTAGGGATTAGCGATGTCGCGAGCATCCTTAAAGGCTTGGGTCAAATATCTATTTTCAATTTGCGTCCAGTGCTCTTTATTCTTTCGTTGTTGATAATTAATGCGTTCAGGGACGCGGTGAATTACAAACGGGCTGATCACGTCGTCCTTGCATCGCTCAAGCACTGCTTCTAGTTCACCAGATATTTTTATGCGCACATATCCTGAACCGCTCAACTCC
>CAYJTU010000032.1:10173-24890 GCA_964373105.1 uncultured Moraxellaceae bacterium
GATAGAGTCCGCGAGGAGAATCTTCCCATCATCGTCCCTTCCGAATTCGAATTTTACATCAGCAATTATGAAACCCGCTCCGGAAGCTATCTGAGACATCTTGTTGTAGAGGGAGATTGATCTTCTGCTCAACTCCTCAAATTCATCATGTGACTCGGTTCCGTCAGTTGTTTTGATCTGTGCAACATGAAGATAACCGTCGCGGATGTCAGTCCACTTTAGATTCAAAATATCACTTCGGCGTTGGGTGGTGATCATCGCTATATCAATCGCGTTTTGCAGCCAAAGTGGTGCAACATTACGGATTGCAGTAAGGCCAGCAATCGAATGGCGTTTCCGTCCTTTCTTTTCTATTTTTGCAATAGTCAGTAGAGCTTGATTGTCTGTGACGTAGCCTTTAGATGCCGCGTGATTCAAAATATCAATCAAAATATGACGGCTTTGGTTGCTCACACGCGGGGTCAGAGTATCAAGAAACTCTGATATACGCAGTACGGTCAGGCTATCAATAGAGTCTTGACCAAATTTATTAATTAATTGATTGACGCGAATTTTATAAAGGCTGATCGTGCTTTTGGATAGTTCACGTGGTGGTAATACCTCATCTAAATAAAAATTGCCGAATTTCTCTACCGTGATCGTTTCAACACCCATCACATCATTCACTAAATCTTTACCAGCCATAAGTATGCTATTTAGTTGTTTAGCCGCAGAAATTGCTTTAACTCGGTCAGAGCCCATACCGTGCCAGCTACCAGTGTCAGGGCGACGGTATTTATAAAAATTGTGCTGTTTATAAAGGTTTGGGGGTAAACCTTTATTTGAATCATTCCGTGGACGTGCTGCCATGATTATCCGGCCTTCCTAAAATTTAAGACGTTATCAACAAGGGAGTCGCCCGTTTGGCTCTGGTATGCAACCCAGGCTATGAACCAGAGTCCAACAATTAATTTGCCCGGGATCATGCCGCTGACGATCTGACGGCGGATGGTTTGACTGCATGGTGGGGTGCCTTGATCGCCAAAGACGCGTCTCTGAAATTCACTGATTTTTATCAGTTCAGCTTTTTGTGGCTTTGATTTAATGGTCATGACAGATTACTCCTCAGTGAATTTTTTTGTCTAAAGCACTTAGTTAGTTCCCAATTCACCGCGTGACCTTGTGATAGGGTGGCCTTGGCAATACGGACGCGGTCGTTGTGGCTGTGGGTGGCTTGAGTCGCCATGCCGAAGTAGCTATTGATTGCGGCATATTGATCACTGTCACTTGATTTGATACGCTGAATGGCATCGTTGATGGTGCGTTTACGAATGGTGCGACGCCATGGCTTGATCACATGTCCAACAAAATCAATACCACGGCTAATTGGTTGCTCAATGGTTTTACTTGGATTGACATGTGAACCAATGGTCTTAGGTAGCCATTCCTCAATTTCTCGCTTCCATGCACTCAATTGTTTTGGGTCATCGTGAAGCAAGATAAAATCATCGACATAGCGTGCATAGTACTTGCAGTGCAACTTGTGTTTTACGAACTGGTCTAGGGCATTCAAATAGACATTGGCAAAGAACTGCGATGACAGGTTCCCAATTGGCAATCCTAAATGTGTAGGCTGGTTACCAAGGCGTTTGTGTACCGGCACAAGATTAAATAATTCAGGCTCGCAGCGCAGTTCAAAATTATCTCTGGGATCGTGCCAGAGAACGGTCTCGGTTAGATTCAACCATTCAGGCTCTGCAATTTTGAACTGCAGCTGTTCCCACAAGATCCGCTTATCGATACTGACAAAGAAATTGGCAAGATCCAGCTTGAGATAGTGCGCAGGCTTCGACCAATTGTGAGTGATGCTGCGTATCTTAGATTCAAGACGCTCGACTGCATATAAGGTTCCACGTCCTTTAATACAGGCACAGCTATCAGCAATAAACGATGATTCAAAGCGTGGACCAATCGCGTTATATAAAAAATGGTGGACGATTCTGTCTCTGAAGTCAGCAGCCCAAACCTCACGTGCTTTCGGGCGGGTGACGACAAAACAAATGGATCGTCCGGGTGTATAGCGACCAGAGATAAGATCCTCAAAAAGTTGCCCTAAGTTTTCTTCAAGATGTTGCTCGAATGCGAGTGCGCTTAGGGTGTTGCGTTTGTGCTTGCGGCAATCGTAATAAGCCTGTACAAGCGCAGTAAAGTTAAACCCAGCATGGGTTGTATCTGCGGACGGCGCGAGCGCGGAGCTGCTCGTTCTTGTCGTTGTTGTTCTGATTGCCATTGTTGAAGTTCTGAATCCACCCGTTGTTGGCGGAGAACTGCGACCTATCACACTATGTACGTCACTCTGCCGAAGGTTTGCACCGATCAGGGGAGAGACTGCGCCAGACCTAACCAGCAAGCTGTTGGTATCTGCGATTCGCTTAACGGTGACTTTTTGAGTCAGCGGTGTGACCAGATTCAAATCCGCACGGGTCTGAGTGCCGTGACACATAGACATCAGGCGGGACGGCATGACTTTCTCCAACCATTTGCTTGTTTGCCTACAGAAATCGTAAGCACTATCGCTTTGGCATGTTGGTCTACACTGATAAAACGCTTATCGCGCAGTACACGAAGCAAAAAAGAAATGACGTCATTGCTCTCAATCAGTTGATCGAGATGGGGTGTCTTGTCTTTTGCTGCATTGGCGCGTGCAATGAGTTTTAGTAACGTAATGCACTCATCGCGGACCGCTGCCCCTAAGCCCGCTTTCAAATCACGTGGGATATTGCGCGTGATATCGGTGGCAAGGCTTAAGAGTTCGTATGCCTGCTTGTAGATAGAAAGTTCATGGTGCAATGCCATGCTGGTAACTCCAAAGATCCGAATAGTCTTGCGACTATTCAAATGGCTAAATTTCTAAATTATTGAGGGAATCTACGGACGGCGCGAGCGCGGAGCTGCGCGAGCTTGACGTTGCTGCTCTGACTGCCATTGAGGAAGTGCTGAATCCACCCGTAGTTGGCGGAGAACTGCGTAGATGACCAGTACCATTCTTTCTGGAAATGTTCTCGGGCATTGGCAAAGCACAGATTGAGCTCGCACTGAGAGGGCAGGTAGAAGTCTTCATGGCGACCAACTTCAATTGACAGAACGTCTTTGGCTAATTGAATGCCAGCTTTATACATAGCTTCTGTATTTGCCGCACCATCATTTTTACTGTCCGCACCTTCAATCTCAGTACCGCGATTACCCCATTCTCCCTTCAGCTCATACTCAGCTTCAGATACGATCAGGTGATAGGCTAGGCCATCATCACCACGGATGACTCCAGCATAGATGCCACCTTGATCTTTCCAAGGCTGCCCCAGCGCCGGTGGAGTGTGGTTGACTACATCGTGGTTGAATTCAAATGCGCCTGATTCTTTCAGTGCATATGCAAGTACGGCCTGCGCTACAGTTTTATCGTTGGCACTTAGGGTTACACCACCTACTTGAAACTGATTTTTCTTTAAAGATCCCATGTCGATCTCTCTCTTAAAATTAAGGGAAAGGGTGTTGCACACCCTTTTAAATGATTAAATGGCTAAATGATCAAGTTGAATCGTGCGGACGGCGCGAGCGCGGAGCTGCTCGCCCTTGACGTTGTTGCCCTGACAGCCATTGTAGAAGTCCTGAATCCACCCGAAGTTGGCGGAGAACTGCGTAGATGACCAGTACCAATTTTCCTCGAATGCCTCTGGGCCTTCGTCTTGAAAAGCACTAGCAGATGTCTGCGCAGGGTTTTCTAAGCTGTAGGCATATGAGCAATTGCTTGGGTTATCACCGCTGTAGCGGGTGTTGGTTTCGGTGGATGGCTTAAGATTGCGATAGCAGACTTCAAGCTCATCACGGCTGGGGATATGCCAGTCCGTAAAGCCGTTGATCGATAAAGATGATGCCCAGAGTGCTAGTTCATAACCTGCTGCAAGCATGGCTTTGGTGTTTGCACGACCATCGCAGAAGCTGGTGGCCTCAGTGTCTGTACCGTATTCGCCCCAAACCTTTTGAGGGGTTTCGCCATCGGCTTTGGGTGCTACGATGACAGCATGGATTGCGCCATTGATGCGTAATCGACCTGCGTAGAATCCACCTTGAAAGGGTGTGCCTGGTACGGTAGGGACTTCGTATGTTTTAACGGGTGCGTTCATAATGGTGCCTTCTTAGGATTAAAGGGTTTGTTCGAGTTCTTCGCCCGTTTCTACGGCACGCAAAATGCTTTCGCGAGTCATGTCACGGGGGATGTGTTTTTTAAAAAGTAGGTTCTCAACCGCGCAACGATAGGCTTTACGCTGGTTTTGGAGGGCTTGAATTAAATTGGGGTACTCAACTTTGACGCGTTCAATACTGCCCGGTGCGCCGACAGCAGTTACTTCTTCGCCGAGGTCGTTAATCAGTGTATTCATGAAAAATCCCCTTAAAACACGTCAAAATTGAGATAAAAGGCGTCGAATTCGATGCCTTTTGTGGGTTAGGCAGAGAAAGTGCCGATGCGGACTGGATTTTCCGGCAGTTTTTCGACGATGATCTGCTTAAATTCCTGAGTGAGTGCATCAACCAAGAGTTCAGACTTAATGATCTGCAGACCGAAAGTAGGCTTGCTGTCAGAGGTATTGATAATCAAACGCAGCAAAATCTCGCGGGGTTTCAGGCCGATATAGCAGGTATCTGCAATCTTGAAAAATGCTGGTAGCTTATTTTCTTTCGAAGAAGCAGCCACATTTTCAAGTACTGAGCGGGATTCAGAGATATGCGTGACGTTGGTCGCACTGGTGCTATTGGCTTCGATCGTCATGTTGCGCACCGCATGAATCGCATCACGTGCCAGGATAACTTCATTATCCGGTGACAGTGCGATCAACAAATCAGCCCAATCTTCAAGGAAGGTTGCAAAGTCACGCTGGCTAAATCGTCCTGCTTGAGTAACAGCGAGCAATTTCGTCCAGGCAACAGTCTTTTCGAGTTTCAGCACAGCTTTAAAATCACAATGACCTTGCGAGCCATCGTCGGTGATCATGTTCAAAATGGCAGTCGCTGCCATATTGTGATGGTTCACGTAAACATGGGCTTCGTGATCCGTTTGATGATCAGCTAGGAAATTATAGAAATCTTCCAAGTGAGTTGTTTCGAGCGTGCCACGTGGGCGTACTCGGCCATCCAGATATTTTTCAACATCGAGAGTAGAATAGTTATTGTGGCTTAAGAGCAATTGCGGGAAGATTTGCGCGTATGGTTTTTGCGCTAAATTGGCGATGCTCTCGGCTTCTGTACGTTCTGCCATGATAAATTCCTTAAATGAACAAATAAAATAGCGGTTAAAGCGGCTTGTTTAGAGCCGCACGGGTAGGGTTAGACCGATTTTTCGAGGCCGAAGAGTTGGTCGGAGTGCGATGCGAACAGCGTCACGTCACCTGAGACATTCAAGTGCATTGGGGTTTCGCTGGTTGTATCTTCGCTACGACTGCCTTTGCTGGTGGGTTCGGTGAATGCCAGCGTGTGAGAGATGGTGACCTGACGTGTGTCACCGATCCGTTTAACTTTAAGCTTGATGATGATGTCGCCAGTTTTGCCGTTAAGTACGACGCCTTCTGCGACGTTGCTGATTGCGGCACCAAGTTGGTTTGCGAAGGTGCCTGCGCCTAGGTCGCCGACAAATTGCTGTGCATCTGTTTGTTTTGCCATTTTGTGTTGCTCCGGTGTAGTGCGCGGAATTGCGCGGGTGAAATCGCGTTTTATTTACTTAAATAACTAAATTTCTGAATTACAAAGGAATCTGCGGACGGCGCGAGCGCGGAGCTGCTCGAGCTTGACGTTGAGGCACTGATTGCCATGGTAGAAGTGCTGAACCCACCCGAGGTTGGCGGAGAACTGCGTGCTTGACCAGTAATATTCTTTTTCGAAATGCTTACGGGTATTCGCAAAGCACAGATTGAGCTCGCATTGAGAGGGAAGATAGAAATCTGAGTGGCCGTCCGCTTCGAAGGCGCTGACTTCTTTGGCTAGTTCAAGGCCTGCTTCAACCATGGCTTTGGTATTGGCCTGTCCATCGTTGCGGCTGTCAGCGCCTTCGATTTCAGTGCCGCGATTGCCCCATTCACCATTGAACTCTTTATCGGCTAATATCAGGTGGTAGGCTTGATCGTCATCGCCGAGTATCACCCCAGTGTAAATACCGCCTTGTCCTTCCCATAATTGACCAAGGGTTGGTTGGTTTGGGTTAGTGCCAGATTGATCAATCTCAATCACGCCTGCTTCTTTCAGGGCGTGGGCAAGCATTACTTGTGCAATGGTTTTGTCATTTGCACTTAAGGTGATGCCGCCCACTTGAAAACGGAATTTCTTAAAAGATCCCATGTCGATATCTCTCTTCTATAGTGCGCGGAATTGCGCGGGTGAAATCACTTTCATTAGCCTTGAACATCGCAGTCATCTGGACAATGCCCAAGGCTTAATGAGTGGCTCCTAAGAGCCACGGCAGTCATTCGCTGATCATTACTTCAAGTTGTTTTTTGGCGGTTTGAAGGTTGTCGATGGCGCGATCAATGTCGCGTTGGGCGGTGATGGGATCGCCTTGGGTGATCGCTTCCATGGCGTATTTGGCTTGATTCATGCCGCGTAAGACCCGATTGCGCAGGTCAATAGAGCAAGGTGCATTGGTTTCGACTGTCATAATGGTCTTTCCTTGGAGTTGCGGGTGTGTGGCTCGGATCCATTGAAGGATTTGAGTGCCGGTGATGGTTGGGTGTTGTGAGATCATTTTTTGGTACTCATCATGTGTTCGATGAGTTAATTTAGAATTAAACTAAACAAAAAGCAAGTTTAAATTTATTGTTTTACTAAATTAATTTTTTTGAAGGCGTAAAAAAACTCGCATTTTTGCGAGTTATTAAAATTATTGGCTGAAATTTAGGTGTTGTGGAGAGCAATATCTAACATAGCTCCAAACATTAAGTCCTCGCCATTTGATGTTTTTCCTCCACCTGTAATTTCAATTGTGGATTGGAAAACGGCTCCAGAAAAATTGTATATCCCAAGTTTTTCTCTAAATGCAATTGCATCTTCTCGTGGCAGATAGCCAATAGTCTGATTATTAATTCTTATTTTGACTGCATTTTTATCAAATTTATTTTCGTTCTCAAGATAGATATTTGCAATCACATACTTCCCATAGGTCCTTTCAGCCCACTTTAAATTATTTTGGTAATTTGATTCGCCTACAATTTCTTGCCTGAATTTATGACCATCATTAAGCCAGCGTGGTTGGTACATGATTTTATCCTTGGCCTTTATCTATCTGAGCTTACGGTGATGTTCCATAACTGTCCCAATAATCACAATTTTTTCAATGTCAGACCGTAATGTTGCATAGTCTGGATTTATTGGAACAAGTTCAAATACTTCATTGCCTTTCAAGTCACGCCCACGAGGCCTATATTTTTTAAATGTCGCTTCGACATGCCCATTTTGAGCAACTACGCAGTTCCCAGGGTTTGGATAAATATTAGGATCTACAATAATGTGATCTCCTTCTTTAAATTCGGGAGACATGCTTAAGCCACTGACTTCAAGCGCAAATGCGTGGACGGATAATTCCTTTGTTGAGTAAATGTATTCATCGACTCGCACAGCGATAGCTTCTCGCCATCCACCCGCTTGTACGTAACTTAAAACAGGTATCGCCACTGGCTTTTTATTGATTTCTCTAACATTAGAGGATTCATATCGTTGAATTACGACGCTTGTTTGGTTTTTGCCTTCTGATTGTTCTACTGGGTGCTCTTGATCCATCCATCCATGGGGGAGATTTTCAATGGATTCAAATTTTCGAGCCATGGCAGTACCCATATTCACTGGCTCGCCTGATGGTGTAACCCCTTTTTTCATCTGGCTAATATATGAAGCTGATGATTCTAAGGCGTCAGCAAGCTCAGCTTGGGTTTTACCTTCGCTTTTACGTTTTGCAAGAACGGCTAAGAGGTTAGCTCTTCGAATTTCTAAAATATCCATCCGCATATTGAACAACTATTTAGTAAATTAATAAATAAGGAAAAAACTAAACTTGCAATATGTTTAGTTTAGTATTAATCTAAATAAAATATTGCAGGTAGAGTTCATTCAATGCGCCGTAAAATTCAGACACTTATTGATGTGCTCAATGCACTTGAACGTAGTCAGCAAGTCAAGCTAGCTGAGGATTTAGGGACCTCACGTGGATATCTACAGCAAGTTGCATATGGTTTTAGTCTTGCATCTCCAGCATTGGCCAAACGTATTTCTAAGGCTACAGAATCTAAAGTAAAAACTATTGATATCCGGCCAGACATTTTTGGCGATGATTCTGTAGAGCAAGATTACCCACAACCATCCGCGTAGGCTACGACAGATAGGGATGATATCAGTCATGAAAAGTTACACATCTGCGCAGCGTGCTGAGTTGTGCGTTTTACCTCTCGGGGTTGCACTTTATCGAGCTTGTATTGATAAGCGTGGGGCGATGGCTGCAATTGCTGCGCTGTATGGTCTTAACCAAAACACTTTCCCTTTGAAGGTGAATCCAGAGCGCCGCGGTCATCATCTCAATCCAACCGAGATTGAAAACATCATTGAACACACACGGGACCCACGGATCCTTGACAGTATGTGCGCTTCATTTAGCAATGAAGACACCATAGCTTGTTGGTATGAAATGCCGACTGAGCCTGTAAACGTAGATGGTGAGATGCTCAATCATTTTGGAGACCTGGCAGATAAGGTCGGCAATTTAGGTAAGACTCTATTTGCGACTGTTGCTGATGGTGTGGTTGATGACGATGAATATTCAGCATTAGAAAAAGCATCGATGCAATTGAATGCAGCCGTACAGGTGATTCTTGCCAATGCACGCCAATTGAGGGGTGATCGATGAGTGATCAGAAAAAGATCATTGAAGCCCTAAATGATGCTATCAGTGCACCAAAGGATTTCTTCACGACTGATGTCCCATTGGATTTTGACGCTTCAATTCTTAAGATCATCAAGCCTGAAGTCGGAGTGACCATAGGTGAGTACGATGTCTCGGATAGTATCGTTTGCGAGATTAAGAACGTAGCGGGGGAGTTGGTTAATGTTGTTTATTTTCCTACTAAACCAGATAAACGCATTCAATACCTGATTGATTTTAAACCGTTGGGTACTTACTCAATCGGTAAACCCGTGGCTGACCAGCCAGTATGCTTGGTGCGTGATCTAGCAGATGGTTTGGCTTTGGTGAAGAGCGGTTTTAAGTGCGTGCATATCGCCTTTACTGCTGACAATTCAATCATTGCTGCGCGTTCGCTTGCTGAGAAATACCAAGTATTGGTTACGACGCATCTTGAATATCCCGATGGGCAGGCGCCACGTGATCAACTTGATACCATGCTGCTTCGATCAATCCCTAATATTCACCTGATCAAGCATGAACTATCTATATCAATGACATGTCCACCATCTGTTGATGCTGTTGTATCAGAACTATCCTATTCAATCCCGCACCAAAAACTCCCCACGCCCCTCATCAAAGCAGAGCCTGCGAAAATTGAGGCTACGGCATTCGCTGCATGGGATTACATGACCATGCTGGATGAAATCAGCTTGATTTATGCCAGTGATACCGTGTGGGATAACCGTAATCGGGTTCAAATGAGGCTATCTCACCTCCGTCATGCGGTGGGCAATGATGTGTTTAAGCTTTGGGAAAGTTCCCCAGCCCGCCGCATCGTTAAGGGTCTTGAGTTTGAGCCTTCTGGAAATATACAACCTGATCATATCAATCTGTTTTTTGGATTGCCTGAGCGACAAGAAGCGAGCGTGGATAAATGCAAGCTTATTCTCGATCACATTAAGCGCTTATGTGGGGGGCGTGGGGGGGAGTTTGAGTGGCTGATTAAATGGATGGCCTACCCACTACAGAATCTAGGCGCAAAGATGGATTCTGGTGTGATCATGTATGGCAGTGAAGGCCCCGGTAAATCAATTATGTGGGAACACATTATCGGGCGAATCTATGGGGAGTATTCAATCACCATAGGTCAGGCACAGCTTGAATCGCAATTTACGGGCTGGATGTCTCGTAAGCTCTTTGCAGTATGTGAAGAGGTTGTCTCACGTGCGGAGCGAAATCAGCACAAAGGCCAACTTAAGCATATGGTGACGGGTAAAACTATTCAAGTGAATGAAAAGAATTTACCACTGCGTGAAGAGCTCAATCACTTGAACTCAGTTTTTTTGTCTAACTCTACAATCCCGCTTGAGTTAGACATGGGCGACCGGCGCTACTTGGTTCTCTATTGCGGTGATGTACCTGACAAAGCCTACTTTAAAGCATTGTTTAAGGAGATCAATGGCGATGGTGTTGATGCCTTCTATCACTACCTCATGTCGATTGATCTTACGTACTTCGATGAGCATGACCGGCCACCACTTAATATAGATAAAGAGCGTTTGATCGAAGCGTCTTTGACATCACCAGTGTTGTTCTTCAAAGAATGGGAGCGCGGAGATATTGACTATCCATTCATCTCTTGCACTAAGGGCGACCTGTTTACGGTTTATCGACGATGGTGCACTCAGCGCAATGAATTCCCTAAACGAGACCGTGATGTCACTGCTGAGCTTAATCGCTATTTGACAGATGCTCGCAAAGATATCCGGTTCCCTAGTCTCTTGAATGAAGTAAAAACCACGCGCCTTTGGGTCACACCAGATGACCAAAAGCATGTGGGTGCCAGTGACTATGTGAAACGTATACAGGATAACTGTATCAAGTTTAACCAACGTCTGACTAATAAATTAGATGATGAGAGGTTTAATCGTGATTAATCCGACAGCACCGACACTAGCACCGACAGCAAAACCGACAGCAGAAAGCCAACGTTGTAAAGGCTTCGACGCATCCGACAGCAGATTTGCACGCTATACATGTGCGTGCGGGTGCGCGTACACACTTATATATTGATGTCGGATGTGTCTGTGCTGTCGGAAAAATAGGTTAATAAATTAAAAATCAATAACTTATATACCGACACTAGACCCGACAGCAAGTTAGTTTCCCGACAGTAGATTTAAACAGGTTAAAAGGATTAAAAAATGAGCGCATTACTGAAGGTTTCGGAGAGTTTTAATCTGTTTGATGAGCATGTGCGGGTGTTTCATTCGCTCATTGATGAGTGCATCACGCGTTATTATTTTGTTGGTGTAATTCCATTCAGTAAAGACTTTTGGATTGTGGATCTGATCGATGAGGTCTTAATCAAGAAGCATAACTTTATCGACTATGTTGGTCAGCCTGTTGCTAACTACTGGTGGAAGTCAATGCATTGCAACAGGGTATCGTTCGCCACACTCAATCTACGTGATCGCAATCAGTGGGCGATCACTACACGGGGCCAGTCTATGCTGCAAAAGATGCATGAAGATCAATCTCCAGTCGTTGTTCGAGATGTGAAGCCTGTATTTGTTGATCAGTCTAAGACCCACGACAATACTCCACAAGATCTCATCACACGACGCTTATCAATCCTGAATGTGAAGTCAGTCGATCATGTATCTGTCGGTGGAGGCGGCAAGCTACGCACTCTTGGTTGGGCAGAGATATCAGCGGCCTTGTCCTTTGCGCAGCTGGATGATGTGAGTTACCTTTTGGTTCGTGTTGTACATTGCTATGATCGCACATCGATGTTGAATCTAGTGGCTTCATTAACAGATCGATTGGCTGTCACATCGACTGACGCGAATGCAGATGGCGCGGCACGTAGTGTTACTCGCGGGCTAGTGGTCGCTGCTTTGGTTGACTACCTTGAACCAGAAGAGAAGAGACCAGTGTCTAGACGTAAGCGTGCAGACATTGTCGGAGTACCTGAAACAACCTACCGCCGTAAGGACTACGACACCAAAGTTGATGAGATCATCAACATGTTGCATGACTACTATGATGTGGCACGATCAAAGATTTATAAACAAATCGCGATTAATAGTTGACGTGGCGCACTTTTAGGGTGTAAATTCCCATCATCGAAGAAAACCGCCCAGCGCAAGCAAAGGCGGTTTTTTATTGCCTGTCGTTTACTTATCTATTCATAAGCTGATCACATCATGGCCATTGCACCGAAGCGTCCTTGTCGTGCATCGGGTTGCGGTGGGTACGCCGTTGTCGGAGGTTATTGCGAACGACATCAAGACAAGATCAGACAGCCAGATCGTGAACGTGGTACATCCAGTGAGCGGGGCTATGGATCGAAGTGGCGGGTAGCACGGCTTCAGCATTTAGAGTTTCATCCATTATGCGTACGCTGTGAGGCTGACGGCATAGTTGTTGCGGCGAGCGTAGTCGATCACATCATTCCGCACAAAGGCAATGACAAACTGTTTTGGGACCGCAAGAACTGGCAATCGCTGTGCAAGCCTTGTCATGACAGTAAGACTGCGAATGAGGATGGCGGCGTATGGATTCCCAATCCAAAACGAACAAAAAACGATCAGTGAAATGATGGGGATAGGCCCTCAAAAGTCAAAAATATTTTTATTTTAGAGACCGCCTCCTCGTCGTATTTTCTCTCCGTACATTTTTTTCGAATGGTAGGGGGGGTATCAATCTTAGGTATATCAGAGAGTTCATCATGAAATCGAATGATCCCGCCCTGCATCTGGTAGGCAGTAACGGCGCGACTGAGAAACTTGATCAGTACGCTCGGGTAAAGCCTGAATTACCGCCACGTCCTGCTGGTTTAAAGAAGGTTGCGGGAAGGGTATGGGAAGAGCTGGGGCCACAACTTGTATCTGCTGGTTTGATCACAGTTGTTGATGGGCAAGCATTCATGTTGTTGTGTAATAACATCGCTGATTTTGAAACTGTGCAGGGAAAGCTTGAATCAATTGATGATTGGGTCACTAAGACACCGAATGATTTTGTAGTGCACTCAGTATGGTGGAATATCCGCAATCGCCTTCATGACGATATCTTGAAAATGTGCAAAGAGTTCGGTATGACTCCAGCCAGTCGATCAGGATTGAAGGCTGCACCTGGTGCTACAAATCAACAGGATCTCTTTGGCGGTGTATCTTCGCCAGATGCACCTATCAGCCCTTATGCTGCTTATCCTTCACGGCATAGTTAATGATCCGTGATTATGTGGCAATAGCAAATCAGTATTGCACTGATGTGCTTTCTGGAGTTCGGGTAGCGGGTGAACTTGAGATCCTTGCTGTCAAACGATATCAGAAAGATATCAAGCGGCAAAAAGCCGATAAGGCTTTTGTATATCGCTTAGATCCAGAGAGAGCATATCAAGCCTGCTATTTCATTGAGACGTTATTTCATGTCAAGGGCGACTTAGCCAAGCCGATCGTAAAGATTTTTGAAAAGGGTGTAGATGTACCAAAATCAGCGCCTTTCGGCCTGACAGAAATTGCGCGCGATGTTGGGACCGATACTCGGATTACTTATCGGCAGAATCTGATTTTAGATCCATGGCAAGTATTCGTCGGCGTCAATATATTTGGGTGGATTGATAGCCGTGGTAAACGTCGATTCACTAATGCTTACATTGAAGTAGCCAAAAAAAATGGCAAATCGACATTTGCTTCAGCAATCGGCAATTACATGCTGATCGCCGATGGTGAAGCCGGTGCAGAAGTCTACTCAGCGGCAGCCACGTATGACCAGGCGTCGATTGTGTGGTCTGATGCCAAGGCCATGATCATTGATAATGTGGCATTACAGCAGCATTTCGGTGTGGGCTGGACTCAATATGAGATCCGCGTGCCATCATCAAATAGTATGTTTAAGCCATTAGCCACCGATAAAAAGGGGTCGCAGGACGGTAAAAACGTTCATTGTGGCATTTTGGATGAGATCCACGCGCATAAAGACTCGGGTACTTTTGATATCGTATCCGATGGTGTGGTGGCTCGATCCCAGCCTCTGATTTTTGGTATCACCACTGCGGGAAATGACCGCACGGGCGTTTGCTGGCGTGAAAGAACCATCACTGTATCGATCTTGAAGGGTAAAGCAAAACTAGACCGAGTGTTTGGGATCATCTTCACCTTGGATGCAAAAGATGACTGGCGGGATAGTAAGAATTGGGCAAAAGCAAACCCGAGTATCGGTGTTTCATTCAATGCTTCATATCTGGATGATAAGTTCAAAGGGGTGCTTGAGCAGCCATCCAAAGAACCATTGTTTCGGCAAAAATCGTTAAATCAGTGGGTCGGCGCTGCAGATGGCTGGATCACGACAAACACTTGGGATAGTGCCTTTGATCAAGACTTAGGCCGAAAGCCCTCGACTGCTTTACCAAAGTTTGGTGCGGGTGATCTGGCATCTAAGATGGACTTGGCAGGTCATGTGACGATGCAGCCGCTATTCGTGGATGATAGGGATAAAGTTCACTGGGCTATTTTCAGTCAGCAATACACCAATGAAAGGATCTACAATACAAAAGAAGCGATCAATGGTGAAAAGCGGCCTGATGATTACCTTGAATGGAAAGCACGTGGCTGGTTGACTGTCACCGATGGAAACACGACTGATTTTAATCATATCCAGCGCGACGTGATCGCAAGTCACCATGAAAATCCGTTTTATGAGTTTGGATTTGATGGATTTAATGCGAGTCAATTTGGACAAAATTTGATTGAAGCTGAGGTGAATGCTGTAGAAGTTCCTCAGCGAGTACAGTATTTAAGCC
>CAYJTU010000032.1:24900-25814 GCA_964373105.1 uncultured Moraxellaceae bacterium
CCTGCAATGCGATGGATTGAAGAGTTGCTCATGGATGGGCGATTGCATCACAACGGCGATCCATGCCTGGCATGGTGTATCACGAATATCGTGGTGGCACCCGACAACAACCAAAATATTTTCCCGCGAAAATCCAGTCCGGAAAAGAAAATTGATGCTGGAGTAGGGACCATTATCGCGGCGTCTAGGGCCATGCTGCATGATGATCCAGAGGTTATGGATCTGGTTGCTGGAAATGATGGTGATTTTGATGAATATTTGGCAAACATTGTAATAGGCAGGCGCAAATGAGCATTTTAGACAGTGTTAAGAAGACTTTTTCTCGGAAAAAGCCTGTTATTGAAGTGCAAGAGCGTATCCAGCCAGTTCTAAGTGATGATTTGGTTTTTGCACGTAGCCAAGGCCCTCAAAATGCTTACAGAGGGTTATTAAGCGACTCTACTACTAATTTCAGTGTTATAGCTCGCGGCGTCAATTTTGACCGTGCAATGACTTTAAGTGCGGTGTTTGCGTGTATTAAATTACTCACTGAGTCAGTGGCGACACTGCCACTGGAGATGTTTTCTAAAGATAATTTAGGGAAACGTAAACCAGATTTAAATCATGATCTGATTAAATTGCTCCGTAATAAGCCGAATCTCAATCAGACTCGTGTTGAGTTCATGGAAACACTCATGCTCAATTTATTGAGCGGTAATGCATACGTTAAAAAGCTTTACTTCAAAGGGAAATTAACCTCACTTGTCGTAGTCAATAGCGGCGGCATGAAGCCATATTTATTGCCTAATGGGACCATTCAATACGTTTACACTGACGAAAACTATAAAGTCGTTAAGTATACGAAGGATGAGATTTGGCACATTAAATTATTCTGGATTGGATTGTTTGGAATGTCAACGATTAGCTATGGCGCT
>CAYJTU010000033.1:0-6690 GCA_964373105.1 uncultured Moraxellaceae bacterium
ATTATGCATACCGAGTGTGGATTTAATCCTACTGCCCGCTCAGCCGTTGGCGCACAAGGTTTAATGCAACTGTTGCCCGCTAGTGCGCGGCGCTTCTTGGTGAATGACTCCTATGATCCTGCCCAAAATATCTCTGGTGGCGTCAAGTACTTAAATTTTCTGCTTAAACGCTATAACAATAACCATGAACTTGCGATTGCTGCATATAACGCAGGTGAAGGAAACGTTGATAAATATCGCGGTATTCCACCTTTTCGCGAAACGCAAGATTATGTTAAACGTGTGATGAGCCGGTTAAACAACTTATATAGTGGCGGCATTAAAGTCACGGGTAGTGCGCCAATTTTAGGTGCGAGTGCACGCCCAGTGATTACCTATACCAACCCTGATGGTTCGGCCAGTGCCACGTTTACACCGACAAATAGTGCCGCTAATGTGACAACCAGTGCTTATGATGCACTGCGTAGCTCTGCAAACTAAGTTCAAAAAATATGGCTATCAATCACATTGCACGCGCTCAAGCGGCATGGCCTATCCTTATCCGAACGGCGAAACGCAGAACTCGAATTAGCTATAGTGAGTTATGCGGCGCAATCGGTTTACATCCCCGTGCTGCAACGCATCTACTCAATGTCATTTATCAGTATTGCCTGATCTACGAGCTCCCCCCGATCGTTGCGCTTGCTGTGAGTAAATCAAGTCAACTGCCTGGTGTTGGCTATACGATTACCAGTCGCGGCGGGTTGGATTATGAGGATCTCTTAGGGGAGATTTATGATTTTGATTGGCCGGATCGCGTACCTAATTTTGCATTGATTGATGCAATGCATAAGATTGCCAAAAATTAAAAATAAGATTTTAAAACATGATTTTAAAACATCACCATTAACAAAAATATAGATAAATTCACTCCTGCTTCCTGATTGTGCACAGTAATATCCATGATGATCATGGTCATTCTTTTTTCACTGTTATTTCTTGCTACTTTCTCAAAATATTTAACCTAAATAGTTTTGTATAAAGTAACTACTTGAGTTTCTTTTATGTTGCCTCGCTCCCGTCTATTGCGTTTTGTGACCATCTCCCTGATTACGCTGATCTGTATAGGATTGCTATGGTTTATATTCAAACCAAAGCAGACTGCTCCCGAGTACCTTTCTAGTACCGTTACGGTAGGCAATATCGAAGACAACGTACTTGCATCAGGAACCCTGCAAGCCGCTCAGCAAGTCAGTGTCGGCGCACAGGTCTCAGGACAAGTGAAAAATCTATCAGTCAAACTGGGTGATGCCGTCAAGAAAGGTCAATTGATTGCGCAAATTGATTCAACCACCCAGCAGATCACGCTCAAGAACAATCAAGCTGCTGTTGCGAACCTAGAAGCTCAGAAGCTGGTGAATCAAGCAAATCTTGAGCTAGCTCAAGTTCAAGCCCAACGCATGAAAGTACTGCTTCAAGATCAGGCGGTGTCTAAAACAGAAACTGATACGGCTGTATCGACTTTAAAAGTTTCTAAAGCCAATATTGCGGCAATTGATGCTCAGATTGAACAGGCTCAGCTACAGGTGAGGAATGCACAAGAGCTTTTAGGCTATACGCGAATTACTGCACCGATGGATGGCACTGTCGTTGCCATCGTGACAGAACAAGGCCAAACCGTTAATGCCAATCAAACAGCGCCGACCATCATCAAGCTTGCAAAGCTTGACACCTTGACTGTACGTGCTCAAATTTCTGAGGCGGATGTCGTCAAAGTGAAATCAGGCCAAACTGTTTACTTTACGATTTTGGGTAATCCAGATAAGCACTACTATGCAAAACTACGCAGTATTGAACCTGCCCCAGAGTCAATTGCAACAGATACGGCAGCGACATCAAGCTCAACTACCGCCGCCATTTACTATATCGGCTTATTCGATGTGCCAAATCCCGATGGCGAATTGCGCATCAAGATGACGGCCCAAGTATATATTGTGATTGCTGATGCGAAGAATGCGCTGTTGATCCCTTCTGCAGCATTGGCTGGAAAAACTTCAGCAGATGGGACACAGATTGTTCGAGTTTTGGATGCTCAGGGACAAGCAGAGGATCGAAAAGTTAAAATTGGTTTAAATAATCGTGTCAACGCACAAGTAATTTCTGGGTTAAAGAGTGGTGAGAAAGTCATTATAGGCAATGCAGCAGACACTTCCGATATGAAAAAAGCTAAACATGATCGGGAAATGTAAATAATGAGCCTCCCTTCTCGGTCTAATGAAATCAATGAACATGTAACAAATTTGAACTCAGCACCATTGTTGCAGGTAACAAATTTGGTACGTGAATTCCCCGCAGGTGAAGGAGTAGTTCGTGTATTAGATGATGTTAACCTCAGCATATACGCGGGTGAAATGGTTGCAATTATTGGCCAGTCTGGTTCTGGAAAATCCACATTGATGAACATTCTCGGGTGCTTGGATAGACCGAGCGCGGGCAGCTATCGGGTCAAGTCGCAAGAAACGAGTCTCCTAGAAGCGGATGCTTTAGCACAACTGCGGCGTCTGAATTTTGGTTTTATTTTTCAGCGTTATCATCTACTTGGAGACCTTAGTGCCCTCGGAAATGTTGAAGTTCCAGCTATATACGCCGGGCTGAGTGGGCAAAAGAGACATGAGCGTGCAGGAGTGTTACTGAAACGTTTAGGACTGGAACAGAAGCTCAATAATCGTCCAAGCCAACTTTCGGGTGGTCAGCAGCAGCGAGTCAGTATCGCACGGGCACTTATGAATGGTGGCGATGTGATTCTGGCTGACGAACCTACAGGTGCGCTGGATCGACACAGTGGTGTCGAGGTCATGAATATTTTACGTGAGCTGAACGCTGAAGGCCATACGATTATTATCGTGACTCATGACCCGAATATCGCGGCACAAACTGGGCGAATTGTCGAAATCAGCGACGGTAAAATTATTTCTGATCGCCAGAATACTCCCACACCCCCACTCGATCAAAAAAAATCTTTAGAACGTACTTCTATTACGGACCGATCGTCTTTTAATGCCCTATTCGGCCGCTTAACCGAAGCTTTCCGTATGGCACTGCTCGCTATGAATGCGCATCGCATGCGTACCTTTTTAACCATGCTTGGTATTATTATTGGGATTGCCTCGGTAGTTTCCGTTGTCGCTTTAGGCAATGGCTCCCAACAGCAGATTTTAAACAACATCAGCGGGCTCGGGACCAATACGATTAGCATTTATTCAGGTAAAGACTTCGGCGATATGCAAAGTAGCAAGATTCAAACCCTACGGGCTAGTGACGCCGATGCTCTGGCAAATCAGCCTTATATCGATAGTGTCAGTCCAATCGTCAACAGCTCTGGAACATTGCGTTTCCGCAATATTGAATCTAAAGCCACCATCAATGGTGTCGGTGAAAGTTATTTTAGAGTCCAGGGATTAACAATTGCTCAAGGACAAAGTTTTGACAGTAATGGCGTACGTGAACAAAACCAAGATGTGGTCATCGACCCAAATACGCAGAAAGCTTTGTTTGGCATCGAAGGTGCTGCAGGCAGTACAGATCCCATTGGCCAAGTCATTTTACTGAATAATTTACCCAGTCGTGTAATTGGGGTTACTGCCCCCCAAGATAGTATGTTCGGCAAGAGTGACCGACTTAATGTATGGCTACCTTACAGTACAGTGATGAGTCGCATCTCTGGACAAGGATATTTAAGCGGAATTACAGTCCGTTTAAAGGATAGTACTCCGAGTAGTGCAGCAGAAGCCGCAATCACGACGTTATTAACACTACGTCATGGCGCAGAGGATACGTTTACGCAAAGTAGCGATTCGATTCGGACTATGATTAAAAAAACAACGTCAACAATGACGCTGTTGGTCTCTGCAATCGCATTGATCTCATTAATGGTTGGAGGCATCGGAGTGATGAATATCATGCTTGTTTCAGTCACCGAGCGTACACAAGAAATTGGCGTACGTATGGCTGTGGGTGCGAGACAAAGTGATATTTTGCAACAGTTTCTGATAGAAGCCGTTTTAGTTTGCTTAGTCGGTGGTCTACTTGGCCTTGGATTGGCGTTATTGGTGGGTACAGTTTTCAGTTATTTCGCTGCGGGGACCTTGCAAATGAGTTTCTCAACGGCCTCAATGATCGCTGCCTGTTTATCTTCATCACTAATTGGGATTGTATTTGGTTTTGTTCCTGCGCGAAATGCGGCGCGTTTGGATCCTGTCGTTGCCTTGGCTAGAGAGTAGATTGCGGCACTATTACGGCGATCCATGGCCAAGACTAATTTCAAATAAGCCATTACCATCGAAAAATAACGTGCGTAATGGCTAGTTCAGTTTTGGTTTTATAACCAAAATTTTTTCAGATGACTCTTTTACGTTTGCCTACACCGAACTTTGGCAGCATCCAATGCATAAATGCAGTCAATATAGCAATCGCAACAACGACTCCAATTACCCATGTAGACAGCCCGAACCGTACTGGATAAAGGACATAAAACGCAGATAGACCGATGCTATTACAGGCCAAGATTAAAATCGCACAGGCATAATCATGAAAACGTCGGGCATGCGCAGAGTTGGTCATCCATTCAACATCGGTGTTATAGCTGGGTAAACTCAAGTGGGCATCATTCAATTGCTCAAGTTGCGCTAAATAAGCTCGGATATTGGCAATAATCAGCTCATATTTATAGTTTAAAAAGGCAAAGCTTGCCGAGGCAACGGGAAAGCCTAACAAAATCCACTCTATATGTGCACTATCTAGCCCTGAAGCGCCATGAGATGCAATTAATGCTGCGAGTAAACCTACAAAAAAACTGATGAAAATGGTGAGGGCTTGTTGGCGCTGGGAAGTCCGTGCATTCAGTTCATTATAAGCTGAGATATAACGGTAGTTTGAAGTGACGTATTCATTATCGAAACGAGCGGTCATGGTAGAACCTTGTCATGATGAGTTGATTCAAAATATACTCATTGATGAGTACAGGTACCGTACTCATCAGTTTCTTAAAAGTGCCTAGGTTTAGACTAGTCAGCCATCATACGTTCACTCATGGCCACCGTATTAAAGCCACCGTCGACATACAAAATTTCGCCGGTAATAGCAGAAGCCCATGGCGAGCAAAGAAATAGCGCAGCGTTGCCAACTTCCTCAATCGTGACATTCCGTTGTAATGGCGCAATTTGCGCATTCACATCCAGCATTTTTCGGAAGCTCTTGATCCCGCTTGCGGCTAGTGTACGAATTGGGCCTGCCGAGATCCCATTGACGCGAATGCCCTCACCGCCTAGGCTGGTCGCGAGGTAACGCACACTCGATTCGAGCGATGCTTTCGCCAATCCCATGACATTGTAGTTCGGAAGGACTCGTTCACTTCCTTGGTAAGTTAGGGTCAATAGGCAACCTTGACGCACCGTGAGTAGTGGACGTGCTGCGCGGGCAAGGGCAATAAAACTATAGGAACTAATATCATGGGCGATGCGGAATCCTTCACGATTGGTAACAGTCGTAAAGTCGCCTTCTAACTGGTCTCCTGGTGCAAAACCAATCGCATGTACGAGACCATCTAGGCCATCCCAATGCTTGGCAAGATCGATAAAGGTTTGTTCAATCTCCTCGTCACTTGCGACATCGCAGGCAAACACAAGCGTTGAGCCAAACGATGCAGCAAAATCATCGACACGTTTTTTAAGTTTTTCATTGGGGTAAGTGAATGCCAATTCTGCACCTTCTCGGTGTAGTGCTTGGGCGATGCCATAAGCGATCGATAATTTACTGGCAATCCCAGTCACGAGGAAACGTTTACCTTGTAATAGCATATCCACTCTCTTTATTTAGCACTTAAATCAAAAAACTGTGAAATTAGAAAAATCTTCTCGGCACATCCTACCAGACTTTAGAGCTGATCTTTAATAGCAAAATCCGACATTAACGCACTGATTCCAATTCTTGGTGTCCATGCGTTAATATTTAAAACAATGATGCCGCAATTAAGCGTTTAGTGTATGCCGTTTGAGGCTGTGCAAACAAATCTACGGTAGATTGTAACTCAATCATATGACCATGTTGTAATACCAACACACGTTGGCATAATGCGCGTACGATCGCTAAGTCATGGCTAATGAACAAGTAACTGAGTTTTTCTTCCTGCTGTAGTTTTCTGAGAAGCTGTACCAATGCGTGCTGAGTCGTACGATCTAAAGCGGAGGTTGGTTCATCCAAGATGAGTAATTGAGGTCGCATGATTAAAGCGCGGGCAAGCGCAACACGTTGTCTTTGCCCACCGGAGAGCTCATGGGGGTAACGATGAATGAAATCAATCGGCAGCTCAACCTTTAATAAAGCTGTTTCAACCGCAAGACGCCGATCGATGCTTGAGTGAACCAATGATTCAATGCCCTCACCCACAATATTTTCAATAGTGAATCTTGGATTTAAACTTGCGAAGGAATCTTGAAAGACCATTTGAAAACGATGACGTAACTGGCGTAGCTTAGCTTGGCTTAAATCGGATAAGTCCTGCTCTCCAAGCCAAATCTCGCCAGAGCTTGATATTAATCTGGCCACAGCCAGCGCTAATGACGTTTTCCCTGAGCCGCTCTCGCCGACGATACCTAACGACTCCCCAGCAGTTATAGAAAAGCTTAAGGGTTTGATTGCATCAAAACTACGGGG
>CAYJTU010000033.1:6700-17802 GCA_964373105.1 uncultured Moraxellaceae bacterium
TTTATTTTTACCCAGATACCATCTGATCCCAGTTGTGCTTTTGCCGTATTGAACACTTAAATCTTTCACTTTCAGAGCGACTGTATGCCCTGAATTGGGTAACATTTGCATCGCATCACCGAAGTGATGACTCAATAAACTTTGGGTATAGGCATGTTGTGGCTGCTTAAAGATTTGCGCAGTAGTCCCTTGTTCAACGACGTTTCCTGCCTGCATGATCATGATGTCATCACTGTACTGACGCACCATGTTCAAATCATGACTAATGAGCAGTAGAGCCATTTGTCGCTTTTGTTGAAGTTGCTGAATGAGCTCCAGTATTTGTGCCTGCATCATGACATCAAGCGCAGTTGTAGGCTCATCGGCAATTAAAACCTCTGGATCTCCGACTAGAGCCATTGCGATAACCACACGTTGTCTTTGTCCACCTGATAATTCATGAGGATAGCGCTTAAGATACTGCTCAGGCTCGTCCATACCCACTTGGATCAAAAGCTCAGCGACTCGCAGATTCGTTTTTGATCGATCTAGTCCTGATAAAAGAAGTCGCTCACCGATTTGTTCTTCGACGGTATGCAATGGATTTAGAGCGGTCATGGGCTCTTGGAAAATAATCGCAATCTTTGAACCCCGAATCTGGCATAGTTCAGACTCCGATAAATCTAAAATATTGTTGCCATTGAGAAGTACTTCACCCGCAGCATTAATACTATTAGGCAGTAATCCCATCAGCGCCAATGCTGAGAGTGACTTTCCTGAGCCACTCTCGCCAACAAGGGCGAGTGTACGTCCTGGATGTAAATCGAATGACAGTGAATCAACGAGTACTTTCGGTGGATTTTTTATGGAAAGCCTTAGATTCCTAGTCCCTAGTGAAATCTGTGCAGACTCGTTGCGCCGCTGAAGTTGTGCAACATCATCGTTTAGGGTCGAATGCGTCACGTGCAGCCTCCCCGATAAAAACGAGCACGGTTAATAATATGAGAAATGTAAAAAATGCAGAGATGGCTAACCACGGTGCATCTAAATTATTCCGTGCTTGAGTAAAGAGTTCACCTAAAGATGGTGACCCTATAGGCAAACCATACCCTAAGAAATCTAAGGTTGATAACGCAGTAATGTTGGCTGTTAAAATAAAAGGAATTTGCGATAAACTCGAACTAAAGACATTGGGTAAAATATGCCTAAAGATGATTTTAAATGGGCTTATGCCCATGACTTGTGCGGCACGGACGTAATCCAAATGGCGAGCTCTTAAAAACTCCGCACGGACGAGACTGACCAGACTTATCCAGCCAAATAACAACATAATAGCAAATAGCCAATAAACACTCGGTGAAAATAAGCTGACCAGAATCATGGTTAAGAATAATTGTGGCATTCCACCCCAGACTTCAACCAAGCGCTGGCCGATTAAATCAACTATACCACCGAAATAACCTTGTATCGCACCGACAACAATGGCGAGTACGGTTCCAGCAAACGTGAGAGCAAGTCCAAATAAAATAGATACCCGCAAGCCATATAAAATTCTAGCCAGTACGTCCCTGCCCTGATCATCCGTTCCTAACCAGTTTTGTATAGAAGGGGGTGACGGCACTGAAACGGTCAGTGCTAAGTTTGATGTTTGATCTGAAAAAGGGATAACTGGCCAAAGCATCCAACCCTTTTGATTGATCAATGTCCCGACAACGGGATCACGGTAATCGGCTTCTGTTTCAAATACGCCACCAAAAGTGGTTTCAGAGTATTGTTTTAATATCGGGACATAAAGCTGTTTGTCATACAGCAAGAGGAGTGGTCGATCATTGGCAATGATATTGACGAACATCGATACGCTGAGAACAAAGAGAAAGACCCATAAGGATCGATAACCGAGTTTGTGCGCTTTGAATCGCTGTATTCGCCCTTGCACATGTGGACTCAACTTAAGTAAATAACTCATAGGACACTGCGCTGGTTAAAATCAATTCGTGGATCCACCCAGCGATAAAGTACATCACTTATTAAACGCAATAGTAACTGTACCAGCGTATAAAAAAAGAGGATGCCAAAAATGACTGGATAATCACGTTGCTGTATCGCCTCAAACCCAAGTAAACCAATACCATCCAAATTAAAAACAATTTCGATCAGAAGGTTTCCCGTCAACACGATGCCTAACAATGCCTCAGGTAATCTTGAGATGAGTGCCAAGAGCGCATTTTGAAAAACATGCTTATAAAGCACCCGATCCATCGTTAAACCTTTGGCGCGCGCAGTCAACACGTAGTGCTTGCCGAGCTCTTCCATGAAGGAAAACTTTACCAAGTAAGTCACCGCCGCAAAGCCGCCAATCGTCATGGCAATCAATGGCAATGCCATATGCCAGAAATAATCTTTAACTTTGCCCCAAAAACTGTATTGATGGAAATTTTCAGACATCAGACCTTGGAGAGGAAACCAATGCAAATAGGATCCGCCTGCAAAAAAAACGATCAGCAAAATCGCAAAAATAAACATGGGAATGGCATTTCCTATGACTAATAGAATTGCCGTTGTTTGATCAAATCGGCCACCGTGCTTGAGCGCTTTTTGGATGCCAAGTGGAATGGATACGGCATAAATTAATAACGTGCTCCATAGTCCCAATGAAATGGTGACGGGTAATTTTTCGATGATGAGTTGAATGACGGACTTATCTTTAAAGAAACTTTTTCCGAAGTCTAAGCAGAGGTACTGTCTTAACATCAGCCCAAACCGTTCTGCTGCACTGCGGTCAAAGCCATATTGCTTTTTGATATGCTCGATAATTTCGGGTGATAAACCACGAGCACCCAAGTATTGGGCATTGGTTGAATGTGCAAGCTTTCCGACTTCACCTGACGACTCCCCAAGGTGACCCAAGCCCTGGGCCCCAAATTTTGCACGCTCTATCGCCTGCTCGACAGGTCCACCCGGAGCAGTTTGAACAATCACAAAGTTTGTAAGAAGAATGAAAAACAACGTCGGTAGGACTAATAATAAACGCTTAATGATATAGGTCATCATCATTGGCGACCTATATATAGACTGACTTTTTGTTCAGCCGCAGGATCAATCCACCAATAATCGATGCCAATATCATAAAGGGGCCGCTGCTTTGGCATTTTATACTGATTCCAATAGGCGACTCGATTGCCGACAAAGCCATATAAGGGAATCATGTAGTATTCAGCGCGCAACACCCGATCGAGTGCATGGCTTATATCAACAATCGCCATTCTATCCTTTGCGACGACGAGTTCTGCCAGTAACTGATCAACGATCGGGTTTTTAATTCCTGCTGTATTGAGACTGCCTGGTTGATTGGCTACTTCACTCCCCCAATATCCCTGCTGCTCACTAGATGGGGTTAATGTTTGTGGAAAGGTATCCATAAGCATGTCGTAGTCAAAACGCCGTGTTCGTTCAATATACTGAGGAATATCGACTACGCGCAGTTGCGCGTGGATACCTAACTTTTCGAGATTGCGCATAAAAGGGAGAATGATGCGCTGTTGACTATCATCATTACTCAGGAATTCGATTTGGTAAGGTTTGCCATGGGCATCCGTGAGGCGACCATCAATATAGCGATAACCCGCATTCAGTAACAATTGGCGAGCTGCTAACAAATTTCCCCGATTAAAACCCTGCCCGTCACTGATTGGAGCGCGCCAAGGTTCTAGAATAGTTTTTTGCAGTTGACGTGAGAAGTTGGGTAAGAATGGTTTTAGGTATTTTAGTTCGGACTTACTTGGTGAGCCTTTTGCCTCAAGCTCACTATTAAAAAAAAAGCTTTGTAAGCGTGTATATTGACCATTTAGAACCGATTTATTAAGCCATTCAAAATCAAAAGCCAGTGTGAGTGCTTCCCGGACACGGACATCTTGAAACTTGGCTTGACGCAGATTAAAGACCAGACCACTCATGGTGATGGGATTGTGATTGGGTAAAACCTGTTTAATCACCAGACCGTTTTTTATTGCTGGAAAATCATAGCCACGGACCCAAGAGCGTTCTGATTTTTCTAACCGAAACGTGTACTGTCCAGCTTTGAACCCCTGAAATGCAGTGTCTAAATCGCGGTAGTAGAGATACTTGATTCGATCGAAATTATACTTTCCTTGATTGACAGCTAAATCACGTCCCCAGTAATCAGGATTACGTCTGTAAGTAATACTCCGACCAGCATCAATTTTTTCAACGCTATACGGCCCACTTCCTAGAGGTGGGGTCATGGTGACCTGATCGAAAGAGCGATTTTTCCAATCTTGACGAGATAAAATGGACATTTGTCCAATCGCAAATGCAATTTTACGATTTTGCTTCGTTTTAAAATCAAAGCGCACTGTATTCCGATCCAGGGCCGTAATCTTTTTGATATCGCCGTAATAGGACCTCAGCCCTGGCACCGCTTGTGTCAAAATGGTTTCAAAGGTGTAGACCACATCATCAGCCGTGACAGGTTGCTGGTTGGAAAAGCGAGCATTCGTATTGATGTGAAAGATGATCCAAGAAGGATCTTCGGTATCTCGGGTAATCAAATCGGCAAGCAATCCATATGCAACAGCCGGCTCATCAAGCGAAGTGGTCAACAACGAGTCAGATAGATAAGCCGTCCCATTGACAGCGGTTCCTTTGCTAATCAGCGGATTGAGACTGTCAAACGTCCCTTGAGCCATCGTTGAAAATGTACCGCCTTTAGGGGCAGCAGGATTAGCATATGGAAAAAAAGTTTGTTTTGCATGTACAGGTACGCCATGTAACGCCATGGCATTACTGCTCGTGATAATGGCGAAAGCTGGGATAGTGGATAAAGAAAAAATAGCAATAATGAGATAAGTCAAAAGACTCAGGTGTTCAGTGATGCCCATCCTTGGGCGATTAAAGCTCATCTCTAGCGATGACTCTTTTTCTTCACTGTTGGTTTTTCCGGTTCAGGCACACTGATCGTGTCTCCCGCCTGAATTCTAGTATCCGCAGGAATGTCATTTAAATCAGCCAAAGCAACAACAGTCAGGCCGTGCTTTGCGGCAATACGGGCCAATGTTTCACCACTTCTGACTTTATAATCGCTGGTGGGTGTTTTTTCTGCAGAAGGCTTGTCATCTTTAGCGGCCAATTTTTTATTCGGCAGTTCGATGGCTGGCACACTGATGGTATCACCTGCCTGTAACGATGTTGTCGCAGGGATATCATTAAGTTTTGCCAAACTAACAACAGTTAAGTTATAGCGACCTGCGATCTTTGCCAATGTGTCACCACGCTTGATCGTATAGTCATCGGTCTTGATGGTGCTGGCTTTGTTATTCGCACTGGAATCGCTGACCTTATCAGCGAGCTTGCTGCTTGAATCCTTTGCGGTTGAACTGTCACTGTTTGCAATGAGACTGAGACGTGTTCCAGTGATTAAATTACTCGTAACCTTCAAGTTATTCCGATCAGCAAGTTCACGAGTGGTTAAGTTAAATTGTGCAGCAACATCGGTTAAGGTATCCCCTGCTTGAACGACATACGTGGTCGGGGCCTCGACAAATTTCTTGGCACCATATAGATATAGTGGAGTACCCGTGATTAAGTTTGCATTGGCATCCATCTGATTCCATTTGGCAATATCACGCCATGTCAGACCTGTTTTCGTTGCAACGTTGAGTAAGGTATCGCCGGCTTTAACGATATAAATTGTTCGTGTCCCTTTGGGTTTGTCTGTTACTTTGACATCCGCAACGACTTTGGTTTCAACAGCTGTCAGCTTATGAGTTTTGATATCTGTTGCTGTAGGCGATTTCAAGTAAGGCTGATCATAGCTCAAGGAGCGTGTTTCACCTTGTTTATCCAAAACCGACTGTTGTGTCTGGATAGCCGTCAGTTGTATTTTTCCGTCTAATGGATCAACGACCGGAGTATTAGACGACGTTATGGATCTAATTTCGGTTACGACTTTGTTTTTATCGTCCGCACTTAAGACTGGCAATGAACCGTTTTTAATATCGGCGCTCTTTGGATCAATTGTCAGGGCGACGATGGGTGTCGGATTTGAAGTTGTCGCGGGGGCAACAATAATTGGCGATTGCGTGACAGCGGCTACGTTGTTGACTGGAGCAACGGCATTACTTGCGGTTACGTTAGTTGTAGAGATATTTGGATTATTATCCGTAGGTTGAATGGCTGACACTGGTCGTGTAGTGATCGTCATCGTGGTTGCATCGGTTTTAGCGATGACTGGTGCAGGGATATTGCTCACAAGTGTTTGCGATGCTTTATTTGATGCAGCATTTGCGCCACTATTGACACTAGCAACCGCTTTTTGAACATTGGCTTGAGTCGGCACACTGGCTGAATTAGCCATTGCAGCCAAGGCATCAGCACTAGTCGGAAGGCGTTGATTACTTCGGACAGTCACGGACTCAGTTAGATTAGCTGTTTTGCTACTACTGCCAGAAGCCATTATTGCTGCGGCTTGTGGCGTACTGACGGCACTGGATGTTTTACCATCCGAACGAGTAATGGTCTGAGTAATCGTTTGGGTGATCGGTTTGTTCATGGCGAGCAAACTACCTGTGTCAATACCCCCAAATCGGCTGGGGTCGACGGTCGGTAAGTTCTTCAAGCGAGTATCAACTGAGGTCGATAAACTCGTGGGAATCAATACACGATATGGACCTGAAGGTGCAGTTACCCCTTGCAGAAAAGCAGGGTTAAGTTCAAAGATTTCTTTACTGGTCAGCCCAGTCGTTTCAACAACTTTTGCGAGATCCACAGGCCCAGGTAGAGTTACTGAGCGAAAGTGTGGTCGATTGGCGATGCTATTGAGCTGAATACCATAGTTTTCAGGATTTTTAATAATTTGTGCCACCGCAATAAAACGCGGTACATAATTCATGGTCTCTTCGGGTAACCGTAACGACCAGTAATCGGTAGGCAGACCTTGGGCGATATTACGATTGATCGCTTGTTGAATTCGCCCCGGCCCTGCATTGTAGGATGCTAATGCCAGCTCCCATGAGCCAAATTTCTGATAAAGACTAGTGAGAAAATCATAGGCTGCGCGCGTGGATTCTACGACATCCCGGCGTCCGTCATAATAGGAATCCTGACGTAAACCATAAATACGGCCGGTACTAGGAATAAATTGCCACATCCCCGCTGCTGCAGCGTTACTGGTTGCAAACGGATCATAAGAGCTTTCAATCACTGGCAGCAAAGCCAGCTCAGTTGGAATGCCGCGGCGCTCAGCTTCGGTCACCGTATAATAAAAATAACGACTTGCACGTGCAGACAAACGATCAATATAAGGCTGACGACTGACAAACCAGTTACGTTGTGCACTGATTCGTGGGTTTTCAACCGATAGATCCAAGCGATAACCTACCCGAATACGATTCCACAAATTTCCATAACGCAGCACGGTAAGACGATCACCTTCTACTGCATCCATATCTGTTGCTTGTAAAAGCTCTTCTAATGAATCAGCACTTTCGAGATCAAGGTTATCTTGAGAACTCGTGCGTGATTGCGACGAGTGACTTTTTTTATTGGGGACTTTATGTGCTGAGTTTTGGGGAGGTGTAGTACTACACCCCGCCATAATCCCAGCAATCGCAATGACCAGCGCATGAGGGGTATAACGGTATAACATTGGCAAAACCCCAACGCGACCATTCTGTTTAGGTGTTTGTGCAAGTATTGCATCTGGACCGACTTGCGCAGGCAGCAAAAACGACGACATCATGTATTTATTCCAAGTCAAACGCATATATAACTAACATTGTAGACCGATAATGCATGCGCTACCAATACTCATAAAGTGTTCGGACGTAAGCGAATGTTGCGTTTGTACAAAATTGTCCTACACCTCGTACTAATATGTGAACCAGTTGACATGAAAACTCCAGAATCTCTGCCAAAAATTACGGCATAATGACGATTAATGCGTGCTTCTTTGTATTGGCATGCCGATATTTAATGGCATTTGCGAATTGTTTTTTAAAGATTAGTCGTCTGACTACAGTCATGCTTATGTTCTATTGTTTTAATTTTAATCAGTAAAATCGGATATCACCATGTCACAGCCTACAACTTCCCCTCAAATGATCACACTTTATGTCGATGGAGCCTGTCGCGGTAATCCAGGTAAGGGTGGATGGGGCGTTTATGTCGAGTATGCAGATGGTCTTAGTGCAGAATTTTACGGCGGTGAGCCACACACAACCAATAATCGTATGGAGCTGATGGCGGCTATTGAAGGCTTGGCACGTACGGATGCGACGGTCGCAGCTACAGTATGGACTGATTCGAATTATGTCCAAAAAGGGATCAGTGAATGGATTCATAATTGGAAAAAGAAAAACTGGAAAAAAAGTGATGGCGGTCCTGTCATCAATGCTGATTTATGGAAAGTTCTGGATAAACTCAGCCAGAACCGCAAAGTTGATTGGCGCTGGATCAAAGGGCATGCCGGGCATGCTGGCAATGAAAAAGCGGATCAACTTGCAAATTTGGGTTTAGAGACACAGGGACCTTCTGTCGCATTGGGGGCTAAGAACCAAACCATAGCATCTAATATTGATTTCTCTGATGAAAAACCTTTAGTTAAAAAAGCTAAGAGCGCAGAAGCAACTTCACTGATGGACTTAATGTTACCCCCTGACGACACTGGACTCGAGGAGCCGGATTGGTTTGTTGAAGAAGAGCAAGCACTGTTTGACGCTGAATTGGATGATCAGATAGACGATACAAATGATATGTTTACCGAGCAATCAGCTACAGGGCCGACTAGTACCTCATCTGATCAACTAGCTGAGTCGCAGGGTATCGTCCGCACTCACAATACCGCACGATTGGATGCATTTACGACCAGTGGTAAACGTCAACTCATCCTCGATACTGAAACGACTGGTTTTGATCCAAAAACAGGCGATAGGATTGTAGAAATCGGTGTCATTGAGCTGATCAACCGTAAGTTGACGGGCAATTCACTCCATGTTTATTTAAATCCACAACGTTTGGTGGGTGAGTCTGAAAATATTCATGGCCTTAGTGATGCATTCTTAAGTGATAAACCACTCTTTGCTGATATTGCCGATGAGTTGGAGGCTTTCTTGGTTGGTGCGGAAGTGATTGCACATAATGCTAGCTTTGATATGCGTTTTCTGGAAGCAGAAATGCAAATGGCAGGTCGTAGACCGCTCAGTGAACAGATTGTTGTCACCGATACGTTGGCTATGGCCAAGCGTAAACATCCTGGACAAAAGAACTCGCTTGATGCATTGGCCAAACGTTATGAAGTCAAGGAGCGTGATCGTACCTTCCATGGTGCCCTGTTAGATGCTGAGATTCTTGCCGATGTGTATTTACAACTGACAGGTGGTCAAGTCACGTTGGATATGGGGAGTCATGAAGAACGCGGTGGTCATGCGAATGAATCTCGTACAAGTATTTCACGGAAGGTTCCGGTTGTAAAAGCACATGCTGATGAGCTTGAACTTCATATGGCATGGCTTCGGGAAATTGATGGCGGTAAAGAAGGTGTTGTTTCTATTTGGCATAAACTTGAACTAGCTCAAACCTCATAACAATACACCCGCTATAAAGCATCGATTTATAGCGGGTGAGGCCATTATCATCAACAGCTCGTTGTTGCATCATTGATTTGATATTATAAAGGTCTGCATGTTCAATTATTGTTTGTCACAATGACTCATGAAGCATGGTCCTCATGTCAAATCATTATAGCTATTCATATTTAATGTTTTATGGTCAAACATGATTGAGTTAAATCAATGATCATGACATGATTGGGTATAAGCACGGATTCTACAACAGGAAAGGAACATGCCTGCATCACTCGCCTCAAATCCAAAATCGTATTTTGATGTACAGCACTTTGATATTTCATCGCTTTATATCGTCAAGTCAGAAATAGATGCCTCACTTAATCAAGTTGAGGCTGCACTCAGCATATTTATTTCTGATCAGAGTGTAACTGTTGGATTATTTGATGCTGCAGATGCCATGAGCCAAGTCAGTGGCGTTCTTAAGCTGTTGTGCATGGATGGCGCAATTGAGCTATCGGATGCGATTAGACTGCTATTGGTCAATCTGTCTGAAAATCCTGATTCTGCTGATGATGGAAAAATTACGGCGCTCAGTGAAGGCTTAATGACGCTAACGCGCTATCTTGAGTTCGTATTGTTAAACGAAACCTTGTCGGCCCAACTATTGCTGCCGATCACAAATTTGATTCGTCAGTTGCTTAATATTCCGTTTCTATCAGAAGGCTATTATTTACGCCCCTATCTTGACGAGCAAGCGATTCAAAAGAATGCTTCAGTCTTGACGACCACTCCCCTTGCAATTCATGAAAATCAAAAAGTATTGATCAAAAATCAGCTTGCGCAAATGTTTCAAACAGGTCTACGTGCTGTTTTACATAAGAAATCTCAAGCACGGGATTTTGCACTGATGCACAAAGCTGCATCACTGATGATTTCTCTGAGTGCGCAGCCTGAAGCGCTCTATTGGCAAATCGCGGCTCAGGTTATTGTGACATTGACACCGGCTACGCTTTTAACCGATAGCCGCAAGCGCGTTTTGATTCATATCGAGCGCCGTATAACCCAGCAAAATGCTCATTTTACGCGAGATTCTATCGCTGATCTTTTGGCAATGACCGCAATCATGGATGATGCAAATCCACTATTGTCTCAGTTTGGGTTAACCGACTTGATTAAACCCGATCAAGAAACTTTGAGTCACAAACAGTTTTTGTTTGGACCAGATCAGGAGATGATTCATACCGTTAGTCAGTTGGTTCATCAAGATATCGCAAAAATAAAAGAGCTCGTGGATCTCATTGTTAATAATCAACAACCTGAAGATGCCCTGACTACACTGAGTGGTTATCTCAAAGAGCTTGGACAAACGCTAGAAGTCTTGACGCTAAACTATGCGGGTCAAGGTCTGGTTGACCAGGCCCAACGTGTCATACAGTGGACCAGTCTTCCTGATGAAAGCCAAATTAATTCATTGATGGATCGCTTATTAGACAGTGAAAATGCAATTATTCTGATGGAACAAACGCATACCCCTGGTTTGGT
>CAYJTU010000033.1:17812-24962 GCA_964373105.1 uncultured Moraxellaceae bacterium
TGTTCTAACAAAACATCCAGCTGGCAAAAAAGCGCTTTCTTATCTTGAAAATAACCATGATTTAACTCAGATCCTAGGCGTAGCAGAAATCTGCGAGTCTGTGAGTGGTGCTATGGCTTTCTTGAATGCGCCTCGTGGACAAGCTATTCTTCGCGCAGCGGCGCAATATGTGCATGAGTCATTCGAGATTACCCAGCCGAGTCAGCAATCGATCGAGTATCTAACCGATGCGATCGCTTGTGTTGATTATATTTTAGAAGGCATGGAAAAGAAAAAACCAGCGGGCGAAAGTCCTTACCACTTTGGTGAGCTCAGCTTGGCAAAATTAGGCTACCCTGTCGATCAAATCGCAGCATAGCAGCCTAGATGCTTTAAAAGGATATTGTGTTGAACATTCAGCCTTCAAGTCTTCAAGATGATCTGAAAATCAAGCGCTATGGCCTTCTCATTTGCGGCAATGCGCTTGCTGTCAATGAGGATGCTTCGCTTCCTATCCTTAAGGGAAGCGAAGCATCAGATATTCTTGTTGCCCAATCCACAGAAGCGGTCTTTATTGCCCGAGAAATTGAGTCAGGTGAGGAGCCAACGGGTTACACCCTAACCCCTTTACGGCAACTCCTTACCCGCTGGTCCGCATCTGAATTTGAAAATGCCTCCAGAGCCATTCAATTGATTGAATGGCGTCGCAATCATATTTTTTGTAGCCGCTGTGGTACGCAGACCATCGCACATGCCAATGAACATGCCATGATTTGCCCAGCATGTGACTATACGCAATATCCGAGATTACAACCTTGTGTCATCGTGGCGATTACACGTATGGATGCTTCTGCTAAGCATAGTCTTTTGCTTGCTCGATCATCTCGATCAAATATGCCAATGTTTAGTTTAATCGCTGGTTTTGTGGAAGTTGGTGAAACGCTTGAGCAAGCCGTAGCCAGAGAGGTCAAAGAGGAAGTGGGTCTGGATATTGATCATATTCGTTATTTGGGTAGCCAGCCCTGGCCTTTCCCATCCAACATTATGATTGGATTTCATGCTGAATACATAGGTGGTGAGCTGGTCTTGCAGGAGGATGAAATTGCCGAAGCGCACTTCTATCCTTTCGATCAATTACCTCTTATTCCACCAACGGGCTCCATAGCTCATCGAATGATTCAGCAAATTATCAGCTTATACAGTTAGCTTGCGTTTAACCTCTGGTAGTAGCGCCACATATCGATTGCCATATCATCGACTGTGCGAGTTGCTTGCCAATTCAATAGATTTTTTGCGTGAGATGTATCTGCATACACACTTGCAGAGTCGCCATGACGACGTGGGACCACTTGAAATGGCAAATCATGTCCGACGGTCTTAGAGAAAGCATTCAGCATCTGCATGACCGACACACCTTCCCCGCGGCCTAGATTGAATACTTCAAAAACTTGTGATTGTTTTGACAACCAAGACATTGCGAGTAAATGTCCATAGATCAAGTCTTGAACATGGATGTAATCACGTACTCCAGTACCATCTATAGTGTTGTAATCATTACCAAATACTTGTAGGTAAGGGCGCTCTTTCTGGGCAACTTGAGCGATATATGGCATGAGATTATTTGGAATACCACGCGGTGCTTCGCCAATCATGCCGCTTTCATGCGCACCTGCGGGATTAAAATACCGCAGAACGGCAATACGCCAATTGCTTTCAGCGCGTGATAAATCTTGCAGGATGAGTTCACACATCTGCTTGCTACGACCATAAGGTGTAATCGGAGCTTGTTTAGCGTTTTCAGGGATGGGCAAAGATTCCGGTTCGCCGTAGATAGCTGCGGTCGAACTAAATACAATCGTTTTAACCTGACAGGATTTCATCACCTGTAGAAGCGTGATTAATCCATTGACATTATTATCATAATAATCCAATGGCGCTGTAATGGACTCGTTAACCGATTTTGATCCAGCAAAATGTACAACATGCGTAACAGTGTATTTTTCAAATACCTGTTGCAGTTGGTCTTTTGATCTGACATCCATGCGTACAAATGGAATCTCACGACCGAGTAACTGAGTCAAACGATCCAATACCGATAAGTTTGAATTTGATAAATTATCGAGCAAGACTACATCATGCCCATCCTCAATCAATCGTGCTGCCATATGCGAACCCAAATAACCCAGTCCGCCAGTGAGTAAAATCATCTACTTTCCCTGCGCAATATCTTTGACTATGAATTATTGATAACTGCTATGATGTCAATGAATTCAATCCTTCTAATCCTATACTTTTTTATGAGCAGCGTCTTACTTTTATTGACTGAACCGATGACCTCCCCGCTGGCATGGCATAGTGTCGATCTTGCAAAGTCACTACTTGTGCAAGGGACTTCGGTTAAAGTCTTTTTTTATCAGGATGCCGCAGCGATTGCTAACCGGCTCAGTTGGCGGCCTAGCGATGAGCCAAATTTAGCACAGCAATGGCTTCAGCTCGATGTAGAGCGCGCCGTCTGCGTCAGTGCTGCTTTACTGCGCGGTGTTACGGATGAGGAAAACGCCATCCGTCATCATCTTGAGGGTGAGAACTTCATGGAAGGTTTTCATTTAGTGGGCTTAGGTGATCTTGCCGATGCCATGTTAAATGCTGAGCATGTTGTTCATCTATAATGAAAATTTATTTTAATACGTAACCGTTGTGCAATGAAATGATCTGATCAAACTTTGCGATATCAAATAGTCTTTCTGCTTGAATTTTTAAATTACTTATATGAAGTCACTACTCGTCATTATCGGCCAAGGTCCTAGTCAGGGGCAGGCATTATTAGAATCACTCTCTGCGATCATGGTTCTGGCAACCTATGGCGTTCACGTCCAAGTTTTGTTAATTGATGATGCGATTGGATTGCTACGCCCCCCCCATAAATCTGAAGATACAGCCCAAATCAATCCTTTTAAATCACCGCATGCATTGGTTGAGAGCTTTGAGTTCTATGATTTACTGCCAGTTTGGGTTCAACCAACCTCGGCGGAGCATCATCGACGGATCTTAGATGGGACCACTATAGAGTATGAAGTCGTTCAATTAAATTCTGATTTACTCAGATCGTTTGAAGGAGTGCTGCGATGGTAGCTATGGTAGATGATTTAGGCACTCCAAAAATGCGCAGTTTTGATGTAGACCGCCCTAATGATACTTTGCACTTATTAGTCGCCGCACCACGGTATTGGCCGATTCTATTGCCGCAGCTTCAATCTATGTGGCGATCTGGGGATTTACTGCTTTTAATTGCTGAAGCGGCGCAAGGTTATGATGCCCTAGAGCTCAGTGCCTTTGACCTAAGAGCGGTAATTCATTCGGACTTAATTTTACTGGGTATTGAGCCCAGTCTTACCAGTACAACATCTATTGTGACAACCGCTCAGTGGGCACAGTGGACCATTACTTTTCAGCGTACTCTCACATGGCGCGCTTAAGCCTATGACAAACACCGATGCTTGCAAAGATTTGGTTGAAAACCAAACGATACAATCCAATTCAATCCTAAGGCTTGATGCCGACGGTCACTTGATCGATTATCAAGAGTGGACACCAGAAATTGCACAATTACTTGCCAGTCGTGATCAGTTGGTTTTGACTGAGGTGCATTTGCAAGTACTCTTTGCAATGCGTGCGTTTTATGCCCGTTTTGAACATGCACCTGCTACGCGTCCACTCATCAAGTTTTTACTGCAAACGGTTGGGCCTGAAATGACCAATGCCCATCTCATGGCATTATTTAATACTGGGCTGGTTGCCCGCACGCTTGCACGGTTATCAGGGTTGCCGAAACCTGCTAATTGCTTGTGATAATCGACATCTAGGAAGTTACATGTAATAAATATATCTTGTACATGTAACTAAACTTAAGTTGATGTTTCCTTGTTTTGCGCGTTTCCAGGTCTATTTAACGCTGTCATTGGCCAGCGCGGCGTCGTCGTAACTGCCAGTTCATCGTATTGCCCCGCAGTCAGTCTTTGCCAACCCGCGAAGGCGATCATTGCACCATTATCCGTACAAAGCGCTGGCTCTGCGTAGTAAACCTGAGCTGCGATGCGTTCGAGCTCTTGCTGTAATCGTGCTCTTAAGGCTTGATTTGCACTGACGCCTCCGGCGATCACCAGGCGTTTTAATCCAGTTTGTTTCAGCGCCCGTATACACTTTTTGACTAAGGTATCGACCATTGCTTCTTGAAAGCTTGCGGCTAGATCAGCATCACGACCCTGCCCTTCAATTTTTTTATATTGGTTCAATACTGCGGTTTTCATACCACTAAATGAGAAGTCTAAACCTTGATGCAACATCGGGCGAGGCAAATTAAATGCTTGTGGATCGCCTGTTTCTGCAAGTTTCGCGACATTTGGCCCGCCCGGATAGGGTAAACCCATCATCTTGGCAACTTTGTCGAATGCTTCTCCCGCAGCATCATCAATTGATTCACCCAGCAGTTCGTAGTGGCCAATACCATAGGCAGCCATCAACTGACTATGTCCCCCTGAAACAAGCAGTGCAACAAAAGGAAATTCTGGAGGGTTCTCAGATAATAAGGGTGCAAGCAAGTGTCCTTCCATGTGGTGCACACCGATTGCAGGAATGTCCAGCGCAAAGGCAAGCGTACGCCCAAATAATGCGCCAGTCATCAATGCACCCATAAGCCCAGGCCCTCGGGTAAATGCAATCGCATCAATATCTGTTTTTTTGGTTTGAGTTTGCAGTAATAGGCTTTCTAGTAAAGGAATCATCTTGCGGACATGGTCACGTGAAGCGAGCTCAGGCACGACGCCGCCGTACTCTGCATGCAAAGAAATTTGGCTATGTAAGACTTGGCCCAATAGACCTTTCTCACTATCAAATAAAGCTAATCCGGTCTCATCACATGATGTCTCTAAACCCAAAACCAGCATAAAACCAACCTTCATAAAATCTAATGAGCTTTCAATGCCCCTATTATAGAGTTTTAGCGTCGGTTTAATGCAAAATAATTGCAAAAAACCTGTATATCCCTACGTTTCAGGCTTGTCTCATATAAAACTTCGCGCTAGAATAGCCGCCTTCGTCTAACTAAGACGGATGTTTATTGATCATGATGAAAATTGTGTTAAAATGAACGTCTGTAGACCAACCGATATTGAACCACTGAACCTAAACTGAACAATAAGTTCGAGGAAGTTACATGCCACAAGTTAAGCTTAAAGAAGGCGAACCAGTTGACGTCGCAATCCGCCGTTTCAAACGCTCATGCGAAAAAGCAGGCGTTTTGGCTGATGTACGTAAACGCGAGTTCTATGAAAAGCCGACTCAAGAGCGCAAACGTAAGAAAGCAGCTGCTGTAAAACGCCATGCTAAAAAACTATCACGTGAATCAGTTCGTACAACTCGCTTGTATTAAGATGATTTAGTCACATTAATGAATGTGGCTGTAGACGTTATAAACAGATTTAAAGCCGAGCTCAATGTCTCGGCTTTTGTCTTTTTAGACTTTTATTTTTTAGTGTTGCTCTACCCTTTCTCAATTCAATCGCCATCTTTAATATAAGGATATTGATGCCATGTCTGAGCTAAAACTTCGTTTAACAGAATCCGTTAAGTCTGCAATGCGTGAGCGTTTGTCTGATCGCTTATCCGTACTTCGTGGCGTACAGGCTGCAATCAAACAAATTGAAGTGGATACACGTGAAGAGTTGGATGACGCCCGAGTTCTAGCACTGCTTGAAAAGCAATTAAAACAGCGTAAAGAATCGATCAGTGCTTTCACCAATGCGGGTCGTGATGATTTGGCGCAAAAAGAGCAATTTGAGTTGGAAGTTATTAGCGAATTTTTGCCTGCGGCAATGACCAGTGAAGAGCTAGATGCACTGATTGCTCATGAAGTCGCGACGCAGAATGCAACCAGCATTCGTGATATGGGCAAAGTGATGAATGCACTTCGCCCACTGATTGCGGGTCGCGCAGATGCTGGTGATGTATCCGCACGCATCAAGGCAAAACTGTCTGCTTAATGAAATCTGTGAGTATATTTGATGAGTAGAAATATCAAATATACTCAATATATTTAATCACCTATCCGCTTTACAAATCCTTAAGCTTCTCTTTTAGCTTCTGTTCCATATACTTCGTGCGCAGGGCAATCAGCTCTGAATCCCCGGATTTTTTATCCGCAAGTGCGCCAGCACGATCCAACGAACGCAGTGCTGACTCAACATTTCCTTGCCAAAATAGCATTTCGGCTCGGTAGCGCAGCACACTAATCGCGTTCTTATTGGTGACTGGAAGTTTTTCTGCTGCATTCTTCATCAGTTGCCAAAGCTGTATGTCTTGCGGTCGTTTAAGCGTCCAAGGTCGCAGTATATCAATCGCAGCCTGACCTTGCCCAGCAACGATATAACTGCGTGCCAATGTCATCACGATGGGTCTACTCTCAGGCATTAAACGCGATAACGGCTCCAGTAATTGTATGGCCGGTGCTGGCTTGTTATCCGCAAGCTCAACTTCAGCCGCTGTTACCTGGACATAGGCTGAATTTGGGTAGCGTGTGAGTAATGGTGCGACTACTTTGCGCGCTTCAGCTATTCGACCTGTTTTCTGATATAGATATGTCAAAGCCAGTGCTGCAGCATCATCTGTTTTGGCTTGTGGTATCAATGTTGGAATGTTCGTTGTGTCGGTCACTGCTGCTAAACGCAATTGCATCAAATGAAAAGCATCTGGCCCTGATAGTATATTTGCCTGACTCATCATTGAGAATGGTGGCTTAACCTGATTCATCTGGTATTGATTGGCTCTAGATCTGGCTTCACTGATGCGCTCACTAGTCAGTGGGTGGGTTAGTATGAATGAGGGAATAAAACCGACCATTCGGGTTTTCTTTTGCATAATCTCAAAGAAGTCCGGCATGGCTTTAGGATCATAGCCTGCACTCTGCATCAGTTGCATTCCCACACGATCTGCTTCACGCTCATTATCTCGGCTATAAGCGAGCTGCTGACTCATTAACGATGCTTGTGTGCCCATGAAAATTGCCGATGACGAGTCGCCATCTTTTTTTGCCAGAGCAATTGCTGCGATAGCGCCGCCAAGTGCCCACCATTTTTGATTTTTCATGGCTTCCGTCTGGCGGCTGTAGTGGCGCTGG
>CAYJTU010000034.1:0-11202 GCA_964373105.1 uncultured Moraxellaceae bacterium
ATTCAAATGGGTAATCCGCATTTCAGACTGAAGCTTTGGCGTATGGAATAACATAATCTTGATATCCTGTAATCAATCATTAACGATCAAACATATAAGCCAAACGCAAGAGTACAAACTCCGCTTCCGACCCGATGGGCATGCATAAAATCAAAACGCTACGGCTTAATGATTGAGATTGTGTTTAAAAAGTTCAAGTGAGCAAGTGATGAGAATTACACAAAACGACACGACCGCATGAGCACACGGGCTCAGATCAAATCAGTCGCAGCGGTCTCTCTTCATCAGCGGGTGCATGATCATGATCGGTATCACAGGCCTCACCTTCTTTCTTACCTTTATCGATATAACCCGTACGCTGATTTTCAGGCAAATTTTTCATTTCCCAAATCAAAACAGCTTGCATAGACGTTGCACGTTGTTCAGGCGTTAAGCGATCTCCATTTGGCCACTTTCCGATCTCAACTGCAGTGCGCAGCCGATCAACTATCTCAGGTGTCAATGCAGCCAAGGCTGCTTCAGGATTCAATACATCAGTGCTCATCATCATTTTCCTTATAGTGGCTCCAGCCCAATTTAGTACGACAGGCTGCATAAAAGTCATATCCCGGAGGATGAATCAAACATAGCTTGAAAGGGTGTTTACGAATATGCAGTAGATCCCCTTCCTCTAGTGTCACGCTGGTTTGTCCATCAGCGCTCACCATCGGATGAACGCGGGTATCCTTAATCTTGATCTTAATTTCACTTTCACTCCCGATCACAATCGGGCGACTGGATAAGGTATGTGGGTGCATCGGCGCAATGACAATCCCATGCATAGATGGGTGCATGATCGGCCCGCCGGCCGATAGTGCATAAGCAGTCGACCCCGTTGGAGACGCAATGATCAAACCATCACTGTGCTGACGATACACAAAATGACCATCTACATTGAGCTCAAAATCAATCATATGGACTGATTTACCCGCATGCAACACGACGTCATTCAATGCCACGCCTTCATGCGTAACCCGCCCCCCTGTACGAATCTCCATATGAAGGAGAAAACGCTTATCCAAGGAGTACTCCCCTTTGAGCACTTGATCAAGCTTGAATAGCACCTCATCGGGCGAAACATCAGTCAAGAAACCCAGCCGTCCACGATTTACACCCAGCACCGGCGTTTGATAACGCGCCAATACCCGCGCTGCATGCAATAAAGAGCCGTCCCCACCCACCACGATGACGAGATCACACACTTCGCCAAGTAGCGACCGGGAAATCACTTGAACAGCGCTAAGACCCGCCAACTCGGCGGTAGCTTCATCAAAAATAGGGTTTAACCCTTGCGCGTTGATGTGGTCGTGAATCAAACGTAAGGTATCGACAACCGAAGATTTACCAGGTCGTCCAATCAATCCAATATTACGAAAGTAGGTACTCTTCAATGCGGCAGTTTTCACAACAGCATGTTTGACTGGTTTTGACACCCTGATTCGCTCCAATGCGTACTTACTGTGTAAATCATAACATTAAACATTCATAGGGATAGTGAACTAACCAAGGATCCTATGGATTGCTGCAGGTTTAATGCTCATCAACTCGTACAATGCTTCACAAGGGATTACTCCCTTTCTTAAAAACATCTACACTTTTAGCAATAAGCCGTTACTATTTCGCTCTAAAATTAAGATTGTACATCACACTAATTACACGTTTAATAGTAAGGCTAATCATAATTCTTTTAACAAAACTCTTCTTACCTATAGAAGTTTATCACCACGCAGGGGTCTTTTTTATGCAAAGTGACAATCCAATGCTACGCCGCGCGGCATTCGTTCCAACCAGTCAGCCGATGTCGGTTGCAGGCGCTGTGAATAAATCTGTCGTCTTAACACTTGTTGCAGCCGTGGTTGCAATTGCACTCTATGCCTATTCAATCGCTTTGATGCAACAAGGTCTTCAAAACCCCGCAGGCATGGCTGCGATAGTCGGTGCGGTGGGTGGTTTAGTGCTCATTCTGATTATGACCTTTAAGGCACACTTGAGCCCAGTGCTCGCGCTGCCCTACGCAGTCATGCAAGGCTTATTCTTAGGAGGTATTTCTGCCATTTATGAATCAAGCTTTCCGGGTGTACCCGCAACTGCATTACTTGCAACATTTGTCACGACCTTAAGTTTATTTGGGCTCTATCGCGCTGGAATCATTCGTGCGACTGAGAAATTCAAATCCGTTGTGATCTCTGCAACGATTGCAATTGCACTGATATTCGTCGTACAAATCATTATGAGCCTAGCATTTAAATCATCTATTCCAGGTTTATTTGCACAAACTGGCGTACTCGCGATTGGTTTTGCAGCATTTGTTGCGATTATCGCGTCACTGAATCTCATCCTCGATTTTGATCTGATTGAACGTAGTGCTGAGTTGGGTGCGCCGAAATATATGGAGTGGTTCTGTGGAACTGCACTCCTCGCCACTCTGGTGTGGATGTACATTTCTTTCTTACGTTTACTCAGTGTTTTACGTAACTAAAACGTATATTTGAGTGACGGACTCCTGATTCAAAAAAAGCCTCTGATCAATTCAGAGGCTTTTTTATGGGGGAAATTGCTGCATCCGTTGTATCTATCGTGTTAGAATATGCCGACATCGGGACGTCTCCCGATTTTTTTACGCCTGATTGATTTTAAATTCAATCTCTTGATTTCTAATGCATTATCAATTTTGATTTCCTTAATAATTGATATTGTGTTGTTTGCTTTATTTTGCATGGGACAAATTCATGCCAGTTGCGGAAACTTGGTTGTTGCCTGATGGCGTAGCGGATATTCTCCCTACCCAAGCACACACGATAGAATCATTGCGTCGTCGCTTATTAGATACCTTTACGGTACGCGGCTATGCACTGGTATACACACCCTTTATCGAATATGTCGAATCACTGCTCACGACAAACAATGTCGGTGGAAGTGGTGACAACCATGACCTTGATCTCGTTACATTCAAACTCATCGACCAACTCACGGGTCGTTTGATGGGTGTGCGTGCCGACATCACACCACAAGTTGCACGCATCGATGCTCACGTGCACCCGATCGAAGGTGTCGCACGCTATTGCTATGCGGCGACGGTCCTCCATACACGCCCTCAAGGTTTATCTGCATCCCGCACCCCCCTACAGCTCGGTGCAGAGCTGTTTGGTTATGCTGGTCTGGCTGCTGATCTTGAGATGATTGATCTCATGCTCACCGTCCTTGCCGATGCAGGATTGACTCAGAATTTGCACTTAGATCTAGGCCATGTTGCCGTATTTCGCGCATTGGCCGCAATCGCAGGCTTAAGTGCAGAACAAGAACAGCTACTCTCTGATATCTATCAGCGCAAATCGATTCCAGAACTTAAAGAATTTTGCCAAAGCTTGTCGCATGGCAATGATTTCCTTGTGCTTGGCCGTTTAGGTCACGATCTGTCCGCACTAGCGGCTCAGCTTTCTCCTGCAGCACGTCAGAATCTTGCAGTGCAGAATGCTTTGGATCAACTGGCGACCACCCTTGCCCATGTCCAAACCCATTGGCCACAAGTGGATGTGAGTGTCGATGCCACTGAGCTGCGCAGCTATCACTACCACACCGGCTTGGTCTTTGCCGTCTATGCGCCAAACCTTGCTGTACCGCTGGCAAAAGGCGGTCGTTATGATGGCGTTGGTCAAGCCTTTGGTCGTGCACGTCCTGCTACTGGCTTTAGTTGTGACCTCTATATGCTGACTGGCTATCTGGCTCAAGAAGAGCAAACCGTGATCGCAGCGCCAGCCGGACGTGAAGCAGGTTTACTTGCCGCTATTGCACAAGCACGTCGTGCTGGACATATCGTGATCCAATCCTTAAGTTTTGGTAAAACCATCGATGCGCTCGAGATCGATCATCGTGCGACGCACACTTTGGTGCAAGTCGATAAAATTTGGCACATTGTTAAGCTTGATGCTTAGGTCTGTCACAAACTATATTTATTTTTTACTATCAGTCGTTTATGTACAATCTGTAAGAATCATCAATGGGAATTAGTGGTATGAGTAAGAATGTTGTCGTACTAGGCTCGCAATGGGGCGATGAAGGCAAAGGTAAGATCGTGGATTTGCTCACCGATCAAGCGGCCGCAGTCGTTCGTTTTCAAGGCGGTCATAATGCGGGTCATACCCTCGTTGTCGGTGGTGAAAAAACTGTCCTTCATCTGATCCCATCAGGTATCCTGCGTGAAAATGTATTGTGCCTGATCGGCAACGGCGTCGTCCTTGCACCAGATGCATTGCTTAAAGAAATGAAAACTTTGGAAGACAAAGGCGTACCTGTGCGTGAGCGCTTACGCGTATCGCCAAACTGCCCATTGATCCTGCCTTATCATATTGCACTCGATCAAGCGCGCGAGATTCGTCGCGGCGCCTCAAAGATTGGCACCACGGGTCGCGGTATTGGCCCAGCTTATGAAGATAAAATTGCACGTCGTGGTCTACGTTTAGCGGATCTGATTCGCGATACGGACTTTGCTGATCGTCTACGTGACATCATGGAATATCATAACTTCCGCTTAACCCAATACTATGGCGTCGAAGCGGTTAGCTATGAGAAGACCTTGGAACAGGCGCGTGAATGGGCAAAAGTGATTCGCCCTCTGGTTTGTGACGTCACTGAAACTTTGCATAACTATCGCCGCGAAGGTAAATCACTGATGTTTGAAGGTGCCCAAGGCACTTTGCTCGATATCGACCATGGTACCTACCCGTATGTCACCAGCAGCAATACGACTGCGGGTGGCGTCAGCACAGGTACAGGTTTTGGTCCATTGTATCTGGACTACGTGCTCGGAATTACTAAGGCCTATACCACTCGCGTTGGCGCTGGTCCATTCCCAACTGAGCTGCATTACGATGCCAGCACAGATATTGGCAGCGCGATTGGCAAGCACCTTGGTACTGTTGGTCATGAATTTGGTGCGACCACAGGTCGTCAACGCCGCTGTGGTTGGTTTGATACCGTCGCGCTACGCCGTGCTGTTGAACTCAACTCAATCAGTGGCATCTGCTTAACCAAACTAGATGTCTTGGATGGTTTAGATACGATTGAAGTCTGTGTCAGCTACGAGCAAGGCAACAATGGTGGTTGTGTTGGTTCATCAGATGCTATTGCCTTTGAAAATGTCACGCCAATCTATGAAACGATGCCAGGCTGGTCAGAGTCGACTATTGGTGCGACGACTTTGGAACAACTGCCAGCCAATGCACGCGCATATATCAAGCGCATTGAAGAATTGGTCGGTTGCCCTGTAGATATTATCTCTACCGGTCCAGATCGCGAGCAGACCATCGTATTACGTCATCCTTTCGCATAAGTGCAACATCTTTTTCAATGGGCACGAAGCCTGATTGATTAATCTCTTCTTATACTAAAAAGTTTGTAGAACGACCATCATCTTGATGGTCGTTTTTATTTGATCGGCCTGTCATCCAATATTGGTCCAAATCTGATGCCGCCATTTAAAGATGCCATCAATATAGCAATTCATTTTTAGTCATCAAGCTTGACCGCGTAATGCATGGCGTTAATGTTACAATGTCTCATTAAGTCAGGCGCTTGCACTATGGCTGTAAACTCCGAAATAAACAGCGACTTAATCACTTGAGTACGTTTGTGAGTACTGCAAGTAAAGTATTGAATTAAAATTATTTAAATACATAGGCTTATGCTTTAAATGCTACTAATGATCGACAACTATGACAGCTTCACTTACAACATCGTCCAGTATTTTGGCGAGTTGGATCAAGACGTTAAAGTGGTCCATAATGATGCGTTAACGATAGCTGATATTGAAGCAATGCAGCCAGAATATCTGGTCATCTCACCGGGCCCTTGTACGCCAAATGAAGCAGGAATTTCTATTACTGTTATTCAGCATTTTGCAGGAAAGATTCCCATACTCGGGATCTGTTTGGGTCATCAAGCGATTGGTCAAGCCTTTGGTGGTGATGTGATCCGAGCGCGCGAAGTGATGCCTGGGCGTGTTTCTGCGATCTATCATGCGGATCAAGGCTTATTTAAAGGGTTAAAATCACCTTTCAATGCCACCCGTTATCATTCGCTAGTCGTCGATAAAAACACACTCCCCGATTGCTTAAGTGTGACCGCATGGACGATAATTGACGGTCAAGTTGATGAAATCATGGGTTTGCGTCACAAGACGCTGCCGATTGAAGGGGTACAATTTCACCCTGAGTCAATCCTAAGCGAACATGGTCACGATTTATTAAAACGTTTTTTGGATGAATGGAAAGATTATGCAGCCTGATTCTCAGCTGATACGCGCCGCGCTTGATCCACTGCTGCAAGGTCAATCCTTGTCCATGGAAAGCATGCAAGAAGTGATGCTTGACATCATGCAAGGTTCAGCCAATGACGCACAAATTGCCGCATTTCTCGTTGCGCTGCGTATTAAAGGCGAGACTGCATCTGAGCTCGAAGGGTCTGTTCGTGCCATGCGGGCGCTGATGAAACGGGTGCCCCTGTCGAAGCTTGAACGGACGATTGATATCGTCGGTACAGGTGGCACTAGCCATGGTGCAAACCTTGTCAATGTTTCAACTGCGGCAGCTGTTGTTGCCTCTGCTGCAGGTGCACGAGTCGCTAAACACGGCAACCGCTCCGCATCCAGCAAATCTGGCAGTGCCGATCTTCTGGAAGCAGCGGGTGTCAGCTTAGAACTTGATAGTCCACAAATTGCGCGCTGTATCGATACACTGGGACTTGGTTTTATGTTTGCCCCCCAGCATCATCCTGCAATGAAACATGCGGTCGGTGTACGCCGTGCACTGGGTATACGGACTATTTTTAACTTGCTTGGACCAATGACCAATCCAACCGGACTCACCCACCACCTCATCGGGGCTTATGCCCTTGAGTGGTGTCGTCCGATGGCTGAGGTTCTTTCTCAACTCGGCAGTGAGCATGCCTTGGTTGTGCATAGTCATGACGGGCTTGATGAGCTATCCATCGCCGCGCCAAATCAAGTGGTCGCATTAAAAGATGGTGTGATTACTGAATATCAACTGCGCGCCGAAGATGTGGGTCTTAAAACCCAATCCATTGATCTTCTCGAGATCGTCGATGCCAAAGATTCATTACGCCTGATTAAAGATGCCTTCGGCAAACAAAGCACTGAAGCCAGCCAAGTCGCAGTGCAAATGATCTCGTTTAACGCAGGTGCGGCGCTGTTCATCGCAGGAGTGACCAGCAGTATCAAGCAGGGTGTAGAGCTGGCGCAGGACGTCATCTACAGTGGCCAAGCTTTAGAAAAGCTCACCATGTTGGCTGAATTTACACACACCTTAAAGCAGTCCACTTAGTGACGCATCCGCATCATTTAAGTCGACAAAATCCTATTTAGTTATACGAGCATCAGCATGAGCAACACACCTACTATCCTTGATACCATTGTTGCACGTAAACGCGTTGAGCTGGTTGAGCGCCGCAATAAGATCTCGCTACATGATTTAGAGCAAAAGATTCTAACGCTTGATCCTGTACGCGGTTTTGCAAACAGCTTGCAGCATCATCGCCCAGCCGTGATCGCTGAAATCAAGAAAGCATCGCCATCGAAAGGCATTATTCGCGCTGATTTCCGCCCAGCCCAAATTGCAGTGCAATACGAACAAGCGGGTGCCGCATGTCTGTCTGTACTGACCGATGTGGATTTCTTCCAGGGCAATGATGTGTATATCAAAGAAGTGAAAGCCGTGTCTAAGCTACCCGTCATTCGTAAAGACTTTATGATTGATCCGTATCAGATCATCGAAAGTCGCGCTTTGGGTGCGGATTGCATTCTGCTCATCGCCGCCTGCTTATCTGATAGTCAGATGCGTGAGCTGTATGACACCGCCATAAGCCTGAACTTGGATGTATTAGTTGAAGTACATGATCATGCCGAACTTGATCGTGCGATGGAAATTCCAACCAATTTAATTGGCGTGAATAACCGCAACCTCAAAACCTTTGAAGTCAGCCTCAATACGACTTTGAGCTTGAGCAAATACATTCCATCCGATCGCACACTGGTCACTGAAAGTGGGATTACGACCCCGAACGACGTCATGCTGATGCAATCCCAAGGCATTCATGCCTTCTTGGTAGGAGAAAGCATGATGCGCGAACCGCATGCGGGTCATGCTTTGACCAATCTCTTTGGCAAGCCTGCGCTGATTTAAAAGCGTATATGGCTCACAGGAATCTGTTTTAATTTTGCTATGTCTAAACCTTCTGCTCCAAATCCCGCCTCTGCTTTTGCTGCTTTAAATTCCTTAAAATCGGATTTAAAGAAACAAGCAGAGCTTGAGAAAGTCAAAGCAGCAAAGCAAATGGCTGATGAACAAGCGGCAAAAATTGCCGCTCAAGATGCCGATGCCGCCGCGCTTTTTCGAAAAGAAACACAGGGGATTCAACCGATTCCTCAAGAAAAGACGGTGTCACGCATCTCTAAGCCGATCAAAAAAACACTGAATCCGACACTTTTAGCTCGTCGTGCAGCCGCGATAGGAACAGAGGGTGCCAGTATAGATGGTATTTCGGATACCAAAGCTTTGCTCAACCCGATTGCCAGTGAAGCGACACTTTCTTTTCGCGAGAAGACTTTACAGCACCGCGTATTTGACCAATTAAAATCGGGTAACTTACGCTGGGTGCATGCTGTGGATTTGCATGGTTGTACCACTGAACAAGCGCGCGCAGCTGTTTTAGAAATTATTCGCATGGCACAAGCCGATCCAGAAGCACTGTCGCCCAATGTGATCAAGATCATCCACGGCAAGGGCATTGAAGCCACCTTGAAAACCTATGTCAACAGCTGGTTGCGCCAGCACCCTGAAGTCATGGGGTTTGTAAGTAGCCCAGTTGATCAAGGGGGCACAGGCGCTGTTTTGGTTCTACTGAAACGTGGCTCACTTGGACATGACGATAAATAACTTATCATTCTGAGCCGTTAGCCTTACAATATATGTATTGTTTGCATCATTATCCTCAAGATGGGATGCACACCGCTATTCTTTTTTAGGCGCATTGATTTGCGCAACGTTGGATTTTAAGTGTTATGACATTACCTTTAAGACAGCCATCTGTTCACCTGTATGCGGGCAGTAATCAAACCGCTGAAGAGCTTTTGGCTGAACAAGAGTTGGCAGAGCAACAAGGTACAGAGAGTTCGCAAGAGTCAACCTTGCTTGCGATGCAGCAATCTTACGCGAACTTGATCAGTGGTGTGGGTGAAGATCTAACACGTCCCGGACTCATCGATACGCCAATCCGTGCGGCGAAGGCGCTCTCGTTCTTAACTAAAGGCTATGCTCAAACCTTGGAAGACGTCACAAATGGCGCCATCTTCCCTTCCAACAACCACGAAATGGTGATGGTGAAAGGCATTGAGTTCTTCTCGATGTGTGAGCATCATTTATTACCATTTATGGGTCATACCCACGTGGCGTATTTGCCGGAAGGAAAAGTTTTGGGTCTATCCAAGATGGCACGTATCGTCGATATGTATGCACGCCGCTTACAGATTCAAGAGAACCTGACCCAAGAGATCGCTCAAGCGGTGATGGATGCAACTGGTGCACGCGGTGTGGCGGTGGTCATGGATGCACAGCATATGTGTATGATGATGCGCGGTGTCCAGAAGCAAGATTCGAGTACACGTAGCGTGGCGATGATCGGTCAGTTCACAACGGATAACCAGGCGCGGAATGAGTTTTTGAGAGCGTTGCCGGCATCGAGGTTTTAAATTCTGAATTAATCTAAGACCGCAGCTTCAGTTACGCACTCTGACTTTGTGCTGATGAGGACGATATGCTATTAGAAGTTGCGACCCTTAACATTATTGCTGGAAAAGAAGCTGAATTCGAAACGGCGTTTCATCAAGCGTCTTCAATTATCGCCAGCATGAATGGCTATATTTCGCATCAACTTCAATCTTGTATAGAGCATAAAAGTCGTTATATTTTGCTCGTCAACTGGCAGACTCTTGAAGATCATACGATTGGTTTTAGAAATTCGCCTCAATACCAAGAGTGGAAAAGACTGCTGCACCATTTTTACGATCCATTCCCAACAGTAGAACACTATCAATTAGTGCCTAGACATAGGGCTTAATGTCTATTTAAGCAAAACAAAAAACGAACCCTAAGGTTCGTTTTTTTTAAACATGATCAAAGCGCTAAAGTTAAGCCAGTGCACCATGACATTGCTTATATTTCTTGCCAGAACCACATGGGCATGGCGAGTTACGCCCGATATTCTGCCCAGCATAAGGATTTACTTCGGTGAAGCTACCGTTCAAGCGCACATCAGCTTGATTGAGTGCTGCCAGTTCAGGATCTTGTGAGATCTCGCCCGTCAAGCCATCAACGCCTGAATGCTGGAATTGCAAGTGCATCGCTTCAGCCTCACGCTGTTGCTGCGCTTCCATCTCGGCAATTTCTTCAGGTGTTGGCACATGCATGCGTGATAAATCTTGAATCACTTCAGACTTAATTGCGGCCAGCATGTTTTGGAACAAGGTAAATGCTTCGCGCTTATATTCTTGCTCTGGGTTCTTCTGGGCATAACCGCGCAGATGAATGCCTTGACGCAAATAATCCATCGCGGCCAAGTGCTCTTTCCAATGACGATCCAATGATTGCAACATGAAATGACGCTCCAGCATATTCGCTGATTCATCACCCATTTGAACACGGCGTAACTCATAGTGCGCAACCGATGCGTCAACAATCTTCTGACGCAGTGCCTCTTCATCTAAACGACGATCTTCTTTCAGCCATTGCTGAACAGGTAAATTCAAACCAAACTCAATCGACAAAGAGTTCTCAAGGCCTGGAATATTCCACTGATCATCAATACTTTGCGGTGGAATAAAGTTGTCGATCAAGCCATTGATCACATCATGGTGCATATTCAAAATGCCTTCATGAATTGTTGGCTCATACAGCACATCATCACGCTGACCGTAGATGATCTTACGCTGCTCGTTCGCCACGTCGTCATATTTCAGCAAGTTTTTACGAATATCGAAGTTACGCGCTTCAACTTTACGTTGTGCATTTTCGATCGAACGACTGACCATTTTGTGTTCGATGGCTTCGTCACCTTTCAGACCCATCGCACGCATCATGTTGGTCACACAGATCG
>CAYJTU010000034.1:11212-23899 GCA_964373105.1 uncultured Moraxellaceae bacterium
CACACGATCACCGGCAAATATCCGCATCAAGTCATCTTCAAGAGACAAGTAGAAACGAGATACACCCGGATCACCCTGACGACCTGAACGACCGCGCAACTGGTTGTCGATACGGCGTGATTCATGACGCTCAGAGCCAATGATATGCAAACCACCGGCATCAATCACTTGCTTATGCTTAACTTCCCACTCAGCACGAAGGCGCTGTGCATCAGCTTCAGTCGCATCCGGAATCGCTTCCAACTCAACCTTCCAGTTACCGCCGAGCAAAATGTCCGTACCACGACCTGCCATGTTGGTTGCGATGGTAATCGCTGAAGGACTACCCGCTTGCGCAATGATATACGCTTCGCGTTCATGCTGTTTTGCGTTCAACACTTCATGACGAATGCCACCTTGGGTCAGCATATTGGACAAAAACTCACTCGCCTCAATCGTCGCCGTACCGACCAAGACTGGCGCACCGGTTAATTGAATACGTTTAATCTCTTCAATAATGGCTTTGTACTTACCGACTTTCGAGAGGAAGATCAGGTCGTTCTGATCAATACGAACCATCGGACGATGCGTTGGAATAACGACAACATCAAGTGCATAAATCTGAGCAAACTCTGCCGCTTCAGTATCCGCTGTACCCGTCATGCCGCCCAACTTATGATAGAGACGGAAGTAATTCTGGAAAGTCGTGGTCGCTAGGGTTTGATTTTCATTTTGAATATTCAAACCTTCTTTGGCTTCCGCCGCTTGATGCAGACCTTCAGACCAACGACGACCCGGCATGGTACGGCCGGTATGCTCATCAACGATCACAATCTCGCCTTCGCTGACGATATAGTGCACGTCACGTTGGAACAGATTATGCGCGCGCAGGGCGGCATGCACATGATGCACCAAATTCAATTTACTCGGTGAGTACAAGCTGTCGCCTTCTTCCAGCAACCCCAAATCGGTGAGGCGCTGTTCAACATACTCATAACCCGCTTCAGTCATATCGATGCTGCGTTGTTTCTCGTCGATCCAGAAGTGTCCGCCATCGGGGACTTTTTCTTCTTTTTGACGCGTCAATTCTGGTGCCAGTTGATTGATCATGGCGTAAAGTTTTGACGAATCATCACTTTGACCAGAAATGATCAATGGCGTACGTGCTTCGTCGATCAGGATCGAATCCACTTCATCGATGATGGCGTAATTCAAACCGCGTTGTTTTTTCTCTTCTGGTGTAAACACCATGTTGTCGCGCAGATAATCGAAACCAAATTCGTTGTTGGTCCCGTAGGTAATGTCGGCACGATACGCTTCATGCTTTTCATCCTGACCTTGCATTGAGCGAATGACGCCAACGGTGAGTCCCAAGAATTCAAACAGTGGGCGGTTTAATTCAGCATCACGCGCAGCCAAATAGTCATTGACGGTGATGACATGCACGCCTGAACCGCTGAGCGCGTTCAGATAACATGCCAGCGTTGCCATAAGGGTCTTACCCTCACCTGTACGCATCTCAGCGATGCGGCCTTCATGTAGGGTGATCCCGCCAATCAACTGCACATCGTAATGACGCATACCCAGTGCACGCTTACTGGCCTCACGACACACCGCAAAAGCTTCAGGGAGTATGCTGTCTAACGTCGCACCATCTTGATAACGTTGCTTGAACTCAGATGTTTTTGCTGCAATTTCAGCATCGCTGAGTGCCGAGACAGTTGGCTCAAAGGCATTAATGGCATCGACGCTTTTACGCATCCGTTTGAGTTCACGTTCATTTTTGGTGCCAAAAATGCCACCGACCAGACTAGCTAACATTGACTATCAACTCTAAATAAATGATTTTTAAACAAGTCACCTTAAACTAAAAGTAACTCTAAATGATGTGACCCGAAAATCTTGTCACGAACTAAGATAAAACTTTACCGCAAAACTGTTTCAATTAAAGCATGCTAACGGCATAACCATAAAGACGATGATCAAACTCGCTATAGCGATATTTTATGTCAAAGGCAGCAAATATCGCATTGTTGACCTTTGTGTATTATGGTGACTGGCTGCCGAAGTGCAAGGGGAAACCCGTACATACGGTGGATTTAATTCAATAAACTTTCACAAAACACTTGTATAAGCTTGTGGCAATCTCAGCCCGCCATACAATATATCAACTATAAGTATGGTTCAAATAATCAATAATATCTTTTGATTCAAATAGATGAACACCAGTATTTGGATCAACCAAATAAGGGACTTGCAATCTTCCTTGCATCTGGGTGATCACACGCTCGCGTTTACCACCAGCCAGAGGCACATATGGACCAGGTTTCAAGCGCAGAACAGCAGGTCCCATGTCCTGCCACCGCTCCTTTGCCACATTATGCAGTTCGAAAGGCAGCTCAAGTTCACATAAACGCTCACGTACCAGTCGGGTATATGGGCTGCCCTCAAAACTCCATAACTGGAGTAATTGAGCAGGAAGCGCCTTTTTTGCATTACTCGGATCAGCTTTCAGACCACGCATCAGACGCGCAGCGCTAACCAGCGTACCCAAAATAGGTTTATTGGGTAGATTCTTCCATTTCGCAGGTGTTTTACCTGTTTTGCCATATGTCTTGAACAGATAATCAATGATTGTTTGTGATCCTAGTAGCCTCACACCCGTGTTTTCGTCAATGAATAACGGAAACTGCACGGTGCCGCCAATCTCTTGAATAATTTGTTCTGCGATCGGGCGAAAACGGCTACCGCCTTTAGGGCAAGGGTAAACCTCGTAATCAAGGTTCAGCAACGTTAAAACTTCACGTACACGGCGGCAAAATGGACAGCCTTCTCGATCATACAGTTGAAGCGCCCGAACGGGTTGCTTCGGATTAGGCGTACCGCTGACTCCACGACCACCCTCAAGTATGGTTGAAACAACAGATTGTAAAACTTTGATTTGGTGCAGGATCATAGCGATTTCCACTTCATTATATTTAAATTCTCATCGAAACTGTCATCACAACTAAAAAGTGATTAGCTGATCAAAGCAACATCAGACACCAAAATTCCATTATTGTCTGCATACACATACATCCCGGACTCAATCATGAGGCCGCCAAAGTTCAAGGTGACATCGATCTCGCCGACACCCTTACGATTACTTTTCTGTGGAATGCTTGCAAGAGCTTGTACACCTAGATCAAGTGCTGCCAAGGCATCGACATCGCGCACACAGCCATAGATGATGACCCCAGCCCAATGATTCTTAACCGCGCTCTCCCCGATCAAATCTCCGAGCAGCGCACAGCGCATGGACGCCCCCCCATCAACAACCAATACTTTTCCAGCGCCTTCGGTTGCAAGGAGTTCTTTGACGCGTGAATTATCTTCAAAACATTTCACAGTCACAACCTGACCACCAAAAGCTTTACGCCCCCCGAAGTTACGAAATGACTTACCGTCTATGGATGGACTGCATACTTGCGTATCAGGATGATCATCCAACAAATCACAGGTCACAAAATCAACTGCTTGTAATACTGCCATTATCGCTACCCCATGATCGCTTTAAATTAAATTTCATAAATTATAAACACATTAAGACGCATTTAATGTCGCTTTTAGCATCTCATGATTAGAATAAATGCAAATATCATGAGCAGAAGGTTTTGAGGCGTATTCCTCCGAGCTCTGTAATGTAAGAACTGCGGAAAGACTTTCTCTCGCTTTCAATTGCGCAACCTGACACATGGCAAGTGCCACACGGTTTGCTTCAATAGGTCGAACACTGAGCGTGTCCGGCAATAACTTTTTTCCCCATGCAAATAAGTTTTGACCGATATCCTCTGCCCAACGCGCCTCATGTGCACGCTCACCTAACAATAATGAGGGACGAAAAACAGAAAAATGTTCAAAACCAATTTTTTGAATATCAGTTTCCAGAATGCCTTTAACTCGGTTATAGAAGACTAGGGAGTGGCTACTTGCTCCCATCGCAGAAACCAGTAATAAATGTCGTGCACCCTGCTGATAGCTTACCTGGGCAAAAGCCAAACTAAAATCATGATCAATTTGATAAAAAGCAGCTTTACTACCCGCTTGTTTCTGAGTTGAACCTAAAGCGCTAAAGGCATCAGCACCAGATAAGCCATAACCAGACAACACATGACTGAGTTGAGTAAAATCTTCAACTTGAATCCATTTCAACGTAGTCTTGTTTGCCGATTCGGAATGCTGTAAATCAAAGGGTTTGCGTGCAACTGCATATACGGTTTGATAATGCCCTGCATGTAATAACTGCCCAATCAAAAGACGGCCAATCAATCCGGTTGCACCAATCACAATGGCAATGCGTTGACTTTCCGAAGTCTGTGTTAAAGTAGCCATATAATCACCTGTATTTAATAAATTTTTTGACTCATTGATTATTTAGAAATTTAAAGTACGCCCCAAGTCTGGGCCTATCGTATCTGTTTTCCAGTTTTTCATCAGATTCTAATCAACGTGATTTTGTAAAAACTGAGAATTCCGTGGAATTTGATTCGTCTTTTACTTGATTTTAAAATGCTACTCCTGCATAATTCGCGCCTTAATTTGATCTATTAGCACGTTTGAGCGGGTTCATGACTTCTGGCATGACTGGTTTTGAATGTTGTCTAAGTCAATTACCTACATCTAAAGGAGTCGCTTGAGTGGCAAATTCAGCCCAAGCTCGCAAACGCGCACGTCAAAACGTAAAACAACGTCAACATAATGCAAGCCTACGTTCAATGGTTCGCACATACATCAAGAAAGTAGTCAATGCGATTGCTACTGGTGAATACGCATCAGCAACTGCTGCTTACAAACAAGCAGTTCCAGTTATTGATCGTGTTGCTGACAAAGGCATTATTCACAAGAATAAAGCTGCACGTCATAAGAGCCGTTTGAACGCTCATATTAAAGCACTTGCTAAATAAGCAGCCGCTTTAGTTGATCGTCTAACGATGCAAAAAACGTCCTGTATTGGGCGTTTTTTATTGCCTAAAAATTAAAAAAAATCGGAGTCACAATCTTATCGACTTGGATTTTAACAACGCTCAGCACTTATAGCCCCGATCATTGTGCTGATGTTTCAAGACACTTACATAAAATAGAATTTTCTCGCGCATAATATCGCGACTTATCATACATTTTACTTGCTATACATTTTAAAACCATCGCGAATACATGATGGTCTTTGGACATTTTAGTCTATAAGGAAAAAAGGGAATGAAGACTCTCAACCTGCCCTCTTGGTTTACGAGAATAATTCGCTGGTTCTGTATTACGCTGATCATCTTAGCGATACTTGCCATCATCAGTTGGTTTGCAATTCCTCCTATCGCAAAGCACATCGTCGAACAACAGATCGAAACGCAAATTGGCAGACGCGCCACGATCGGTGAAATTCACTTCAACCCACTGACTTTTACCTTAACGACTTCAGACCTCACACTTTTTGAATCCGATAAAATCACCCCTGCATTTTCAGCAAACAAACTTGAACTGAGCGCGTCGCTCAGCTCAATTTATCGCCTTGCACCAGTGGTCAGCGAAGTCAAATTGATCCAACCTAAACTACATATTGTTCGAACCAGTGCTGCAAATACAGGGCGTTATAACTTCTCTGATATTCTTGATCGCATATTAGCGAAACCAAAGAGTAACGGAACAACCTTATTCTCCGTCTCCAACATCCAACTTGAGAAGGGTTCAATCCAGTTTGACGATCAAGTCACCGGGAAAAAAGTAAAGATCGAGTCACTAAACGTTGGCCTGCCCTATGTCTCTAACTTCCCCAGTAAAGTCGACATTTTCGTTCAACCACACCTATCCGCCATTGTGAATGGCACTGCCTTTGATCTCAAAGGACGCAGCAAACCTTTTTCAGGTAGTCAAGAAACCTCGCTAGCCTTTGACATTGATCAGCTTGATGTCGCCAGCTATGTCGCGTTCTCGCCTGTTGCTCTACCGATCAATATTCAAAGTAGTAAGCTTTCCACGAAACTTGATCTCGCTTTTACCCGCAATAAAAATCTACCCGAAGTCATTTTGTCAGGGAAAATAAAGCTAGAAAATATTGCCCTCAACAATAAAGCAGATCAACCTTTGCTGCATGTTCAAACCATCAATACACAGATCCACAAGCTCAACCTGCTGAATGGCGATGCTACGATTGATAAAATCGAGATCCAAAATCCAGAAGTATGGAGTAGCCTTGATGCCAAAGGACAACTCAATTGGGCCATGCTCAAAACCCCTGATAGACCATCTACTGCAAAGCTCAAAACTTCAGCCAAAACGGTACCTGCTTTACCGAAAATCACGCTAGAAAAACTGGAGATTCAAGGCGGTACTTTAAACTGGCAAGATGCCGCAAATGCCTCGCCTACATTTAATAGCAAGATTTCCAACATTGCATTTACTGCCACCAAGCTATCCTCTGCAAGTAGCGCGGCACCGACGAATATCACACTCTCGAGCGGAACAGAAAACAATCAACATATTCAATTTACAGGCATCGTCAATCCATTGAAAGGCGCAGTTTCTGGAAAAATTCAGATCTCCGCTCTCTCACTGGCGACCTATCAACCCTATATCAATCGTGTGCTTGCAGCATCTGTCTGGGGGCAACTGCACTTAAGCACCTTGCTCGACATCCATGATGGACAATTGAACTTAAAAGAACTGGGTGCAGAAGTCACGGATTTCAAAGCTACCTCACACTCAGCTTCAAGTAGTACGATCAGCACTCAGAAAATAAGTCTTGAAAACGTTACGATCAGTACCGCCGCAAAAACTGCAAATGTGAATGCACTACGTTTGCAGGGCATCCAAACAGATATCCGCCGTGATGCACAGGGCAAGCTCAATCTTGAGCAATTCGTATTAGCCAGCCCCTCCTCAAAACGCGCGGCACAAGCACACCCATCCACCAAAAAAACTCAGAGCGATTGGGTAGCACACCTGAATCAATTGGCCATTGCCGATAGCACTGTCATTTTCACAGATAATGCAGTCAAACCCGCCGTCAATATTCGGGCGGATGGACTCAATGTAACTGTCGATAACCTCTCCAATAAACTGGATACACCGCTCAAAATCGGCTTAAAAACACAGCTCAATAAAAATGGAAAACTGGCTGTCGATGGATTAGTCGCCGCGCAATTCAAATCACTGAATCTTGCCATTGATGCCCAAAATCTGCCGATTACTGCCGTTCAACCCTATTTCACAGATTACCTCAACATCATCCTCGCATCAGGACAAGCAAGTGCTAAAGGTAAGCTGCAGCTCACACCGCCCAAAGCCCAGCAAACGCTGCGCGCAACGTATGATGGTAATTTTCGCGTCACCAATCTACGGGCCATGGATAAAGTCACCTCAGATGGCTTCTTAAAATGGAATACTCTGGATATCAGTGGGATAAACACCCATATTGGTGGACAAAACCAAAATATCACCCTGTCTAAAATTACTTTAGACAATTTCTACGCGCGTCTTATTCTATCTGAATCGGCAAAACTCAATCTTCGCGATGTCATCGTTTCCAAAGACACCCCACCAGGAGCAGCACCAAAATCTGTCACCTCAGATACACCGGCTGAGATAACAAAAGATGATGTTGTGAAACCAGCCACTGAAATCAAACCCAGTGTTGCTGTCATCGCCGCACAAAAATCGAATACCCCTGTGATCAAGATCGGACAAATCATCCTTAAACGCGGCAATATCAATTACACCGACAATTTTGTGAAACCGCACTACACCGCCAACCTAACCAATATGAATGGCAGTATCGGCGCCGTTTCATCAGATAAACCCCAAGCGGCTCCCATAGACTTAAATGGAAAAATCGACAACGATGCGCCCGTTACCATCTCTGGTTCTTTGAATCCGTTATTTAAGCCAATGTTCCTCGATATCAAAGCCAGCGCCAATGGCGTCGAACTTCCTCGCTTAACGCCCTATGCAGCCAAGTATGCAGGCTATGCCATTGAGAAAGGTAAACTCTCTATGGATGTCAACTATCACATCGAAAACGACAAACTCGTTGCACAGAATAATGTGCGTATTGACCAACTCACCTTCGGCGACCGCATAGATAGCCCCACTGCGACAAAACTCCCCGTGCTTCTGGCCGTCGCACTCCTCAAAGATCGTCATGGACAAATCAATATCAACTTGCCAATCTCTGGCACACTCTCAGATCCAGAGTTCTCGATCGGTGGCATCATTGTCCGCATTTTTATTAACTTAATTACCAAAGCCGTCACTTCACCTTTTGCACTGATCAGTTCCGCATTTGGTGGTGGTGACGAACTCGGTTATGCGGAGTTCGCACCCGGTTCAGCCGCACTTACTGCAGAGACTCAAGGCAAACTGGATACGATCGCCAAAGCGCTCATTGATCGTCCAGCGCTAAAAATGGATTTGGTGGGACGTGCAGATCCTAAAACCGATAGTGCTGGTCTAGGCCAAAGCCAACTGAATCGTAAAATTAAGTCGCTTAAACGAAAAGATAATGCTGAACAAAGTGTAGACGAAGCAATAGACAGCGCGCCAACCGATGCAGATAAGCAAAAATACATCGGCAAAGTCTATAGCGCGTCTAAATTTGACAAACCGCAAAACTTTATCGGTCTGAACAAGTCATTGCCGCCTGCCGAAATGGAAAGGTTGATTATTGCCAACGCTTCAGTCAGCCAAGATGATTTAGTGCGACTTGCCAACCAACGTGCGGAAGCGGTTCGGACGTACCTACAAACTAAAGGCGCTATTGGCTCTGAACGCATTTTCTTGATTGCGCCCAAATTGACGAGTGAAGGGATTAAAGATAAGGGTGCGCCGAACCGCGTTGATTTTATTCTGAAATAATCGAAAAATGATGCTTCTCAAGGGGGCTGATGTTTCAGCCCCATAGGCACAGGTTATATCTCTTTTAAACTGGCCAGAATATCCAGTACTGCTTGCTTCGGAGAAGTCGCCTGCGTGATCGGACGACCTACGACCATATGGCTCACCCCCATACGCATCGCATCGACTGGCGTCACAATTCTTTTTTGATCATCTGCCAGACTACCCGCAGGACGAATCCCAGGCGTCACCAGTAAGAAATCGGGACCAAATTTTGCGCGAAGCGTTGTGGCTTCTTGTGCCGAACACACTACCCCAGCCAATCCACAATCAAAGGTCAGCTGCGCTAATCGTGCAACCTGCTCGGCTGGACTCACTGCAATCCCGATATCCTGTAAATCTTCAGCTGACATTGAGGTCAATACCGTCACACCGATCAAATGGGTCGCATAACCACCTTGCTTGAGACGTGCAGCTGTCGTTTGCATCATTTGGCGACCGCCACTGGCATGCACATTCACCATCCATACACCGAGATCAGCGGCAGCTTGTACGGCATGCGCTGTAGTATTCGGGATATCATGAAATTTCAAATCTAGAAAAACCTCAAACCCACGTGAATGCAGTGCCTGCACAACCGCCGGTCCCGCATAGGTAAAAAGCTCCTTACCGACTTTGACACGACATTGCGTTGGATCAAGCTGATCAGCAATCGCCAATGCAGCACTTTGGGAGTGGGTGTCCAAGGCAACAATTAAACTCACGTTTCAACTCTCAGATGACGATTTTGCGACATTATAACGCAGCCAACAGCTCATGCCACTAATTGATGAATAGGTAAAAAGCCAATAATGATATGCATACAAGGGCGTATAAAAAAACCGAGAACATGTCTCGGTTTTTTGTCAGGTCTATGCTACTTGAAAGCAACTACATCATCGGAGGGATGATCGTAGTTTCTTCCGGCTTAACAGGCACAGCAACCGGGACAGCCGATGCTGCAGCGGTCGCAGCCGCTGCAGCGGCTGCAGCTTGAATATGGCGCGCACGCACGACATCCAGCTCTTTATTGAGGCGTTTGATTTCCCAACGTGTTTGGACAACGCGGAATACCAATACGCCCAGTAATAAGCCAATAATAATGCCTAAACCCAGTGTAATCACAAGCAACAAGCCTAAATTCATGCTGGGAACCAGCCCAAACACCAAATCAACTTGCGTAACCGATTGATTAAAAAGCACTAAAGTTAATGAATAACCAAATATCACAACCAATAAAACCACTAAAATAAAGCGCACAATATTACTCCAGAATGATAATGATCCGAAATTCAATCTTTGACAGGGCGTACACATTTATGTCAAACACGCACCCCTAAGGCGATCTTTCTTTTATCGAATCTTTCAAAAAGCGCTGCAGAACCAAATCCACACCGCCTCGATTGTTGTAAATAGCGCTTTATTTCTCTGGGTTCACTGCATCACGCAGTGCTTTGCCAGGTTTGAAATGAGGTACGGATTTCGCTTCAACCGCAACAGATTGGCCGGTTTTTGGGTTACGACCAGCACGTGCAGCACGATGATGTAATGCGAAACTGCCAAAGCCGCGAATTTCGATACGATTACCATCCGTTAAGGTATCAATCATCTGCTCAAGCATCACTTTCACGGCGTCTTCAATCGCAGGTTCAGAAAGTTGATGATATTGGCCAGCCATGCGATCAATGATGTCAGATTTATTTAATCCAGTGGTCATTACAATGTCACTCCTTATATTCTTTTGGTAGTGTATCTTACTCATCGGCACGTCTACTTCGTCACACACTCATTCAATGACTTGCAGTCAGAGTAATACGTTAACGCAACAAGTGGATACAACCGAACCTGTTGTTCATAAAGAACAATACGGCTATCTTGGTCTGGAACATAACACCAAGCATCACTTGCGTCTACCCCAAAATACTCCTTATATACAATAATCTAGTCGATTGACACAAAGCAAACGTCACATATAAAAAAGCCACCCTCTAAAGGATGGCTTTTTTTATTAATCCAGAGCCCATTTAAAGGCTCCTAACTAACTTTAGTTTAGCAGATCAAGCGCTTATTTCATTTGAGCTTTGATCAAGTCACCGATTGTACGTGGACCAGCGCCTTCTTGAGCAGCAGCAGTAGTTGCTTTCAAGTTGTTCACTGCATCACGGTCTTCAGCTTCATCTTTTGCTTTAATCGACAAGTTGATTGAACGTGTTTTACGATCAACGTTGATGATTTTCGCTTCGATTTCTTGACCAACAGTCAGATGCTTAGTCGCATCTTCAACGCGATCACGGTTGATTTCAGAAGCTTTCAATGTCCCTTCGATATCGCTACCGAGGTTCACTGTTGCGCCTTTGGCATCAACAGCAGTCACCGTACCTTTCACGAGTGCACCGCGATCATTGGTCGCTGTGTAGTCGTTGAATGGGTCGTTGCTCATTTGCTTAACGCCTAGGCTGATACGATTGCCTTCTGCATCAACAGAAAGGATAACCGCTTCAACGGTGTCGCCTTTCTTGTAGCGACGGATGGCTTCTTCGCCTTGCTCGCTCCAAGAAATATCAGACAAATGAACCAGACCATCGATACCGCCAGGCAGACCGATGAAAATACCAAAGTCAGTGATTGACTTGATGGTACCTGATACTTTTTCGCCTTTTTCATGCGCTTTAGCAAACTCATCCCATGGGTTAGCACGGGTTTGTTTGATACCGAGAGAAATACGACGACGCTCTTGATCGACTTCAAGCACCATCACATTCACTTCGTCGCCAATTTGAACAACTTTAGATGGATGGATGTTCTTGTTGGTGTGATCCATTTCACTGACGTGAACCAAACCTTCAACACCTTCAGCGATTTCAGCAAAACAGCCGTAATCAGTCAGGTTGGTGATACGAGCAGCAACAATCGATCCTTTTGGATAATTGTTCATGATTGCTACCCATGGATCTTCACCCAATTGTTTCAGACCGAGGCTTACGCGGTTACGATCGCGGTCAAATTTGAGAACTTTAACAGTAACTTCTTGACCAACTTCAACCACTTCAGAAGGATGTTTGATACGTTTCCAAGCCATATCGGTGATATGTAGGAGACCATCAATACCGCCCAGATCAACGAATGCACCGTAGTCTGTGAGGTTCTTGATCAAACCGGTAACAGTTTGGCCTTCTTCCAGTTTACCAAGCAATTGCTCACGGTCAGCTGAACTTTCAGCTTCCATAACTGCACGACGGCTAACAACAACGTTGTTGCGTTTAGCGTCAAGCTTGATAATTTTGAACTGTTGATCGATGCCTTCAAGATGCGTGGTATCACGGATTGGACGAGTGTCCACCAATGAACCAGGCAAGAACGCACGAACTGGGCCGATATCAACGGTGAAACCGCCTTTAACTTTACCAGAGATGATACCAGTAACGATTTCTTGTGCATCAAACAGACGCTCAAGTTTGGTCCAAGTTTCAACACGTTTAGCTTTTTCACGTGACAGTACAGTTTGACCCATACCGTTATCAAGCGCTTCAACGACCACATCAACTGTGTCGCCAATCGCAACTTCAAGTTCACGTGATTCGCTCAAAAACTCTTCACGAGGCACGACGCCTTCGGATTTTAGTCCAGTGTCTACAGTGACCCAGTCGCTATCAATGTTTACTACTGTACCTTGAATCACCGCGCCCTTTTCGACGTCAAGCCCTTTGCCTTTTAGGCTTTCTTCAAATAGGGCGGCAAAAGATTCCATCATGGTATAACCTGTTTGTGTATAGCCGCGCAGGGTCAATCTGCTGCGGATCGGATTGA